>NZ_JBFUKT010000241.1:0-3828 GCF_056400705.1 Paenisporosarcina sp. P5_A11 | reverse complement strand
GTTATATAGAAGAAGAAATTTGCAAAATTAATCCCACTAAATATGAATGGTCTCTTCCTATTTATTAAGACGGATAAAGATAGGTCGTTTCTACCTTTACTGTAAAGAGTATCCCATGCAATCACTCCATATGTAAGCTATAATTGCATTATTGATTATGAATTTGTAGTTTTTCGAAGAAGGAGGATTAACTTGTCATTTGTTTATTTTATTTTCATCCCAATGATTGCTGCACTTGTGATTCCTTTTTTGTATAAAAAAGTTAGTGGAATTCACACTGGCTGGTTTGTCCTTGTTGTACCCGTTGTATTATTTGGACTTTACACGACCTTGTTACCAATGGTTCAAAAGGGGGAAGCACATAGTTCTTCATTTAATTGGATTCCTTCGCTAGACATTTCATTTATATCGTACATAGATGGATTGAGTTTATTATTCTCTCTTCTTATCACCGGAATCGGGTCACTTGTGGTTCTATATTCTATATTCTACTTAGATAAAACTCGTGAGCAATTACATAATTTTTACGTGTATTTATTGCTGTTTATGACAGCGATGCTCGGAGTTGTTCAATCTGATCATTTGATAAGTTTGTATTTCTTTTGGGAGTTAACTTCAATTTCCTCGTTTTTATTAATAGGTTATTGGTATAAGCGGGATCGTTCACGCTTCGGCGCGTTAAAATCGATGATGATAACCGTCTTTGGTGGACTTATGATGCTCGGTGGATTTGTACTACTTTCTATAATGGGTGACACTTATTCAATTAGAGAATTAATCGCACTAGCACCAGAGCTTGCTAATCATAAGTGGTTTGTTTGGTCACTTGTACTTGTGTTATTAGGAGCTTTCACAAAGTCTGCCCAGTTCCCATTCTACATTTGGCTTCCGGATGCGATGGAAGCGCCTACACCGGTGAGCGCGTACTTACATTCTGCGACTATGGTTAAAGCAGGATTGTATCTGGTGGCACGCTTCACTCCCCTTTATGCTAGTTCAGAATATTGGATTTGGTTAGTAACTGGAATCGGTTTACTTACTTTATTCTGGGGATCCTTCTTTGCCTTGAAACAAACCGACCTAAAAGGCATTTTAGCATTTTCAACCGTAAGTCAACTTGGTTTAATTATGTCTTTACTTGGGGCTGGAGCAATTTCATTCCATACAGGTGTAGAGGATAATTCCATTTTCAAATACGCAGCATTTGCGGCCATTTTCCATTTAGTGAATCATGCAACGTTTAAAGGATGTTTGTTCATGATTGCCGGGATTATCGATCACGAAACAGGTACCCGTGATATTCGTAAACTAGGCGGCCTCATGAGTTTAATGCCGATTACTTTTACCATTGCTCTTATCGGGAGCTTTTCAATGGCAGGTCTCCCTCCTTTTAACGGATTCTTAAGTAAAGAGATGTTCTTAACTGGCATGCTGTCAATTTCTGAATTTGATCTTTTTGCATTTGATACTTGGGGCATTTTGTTCCCGATAATTGCATGGATAGCAAGTGTCTTTACGTTTGTTTATAGTTTCTACTTTGTTTTCCGGACATTTACAGGAAAACACAAACCAGAATTATTACCAAAACAAGCGCATGAAGCACCAATTGGTATGCTCATTTCACCTGCAATATTAGGTTCCCTTGTCGTAGCTATATTCTTCATTCCCAATGTAATTGGGGATGCTTTGGTTAAACCTGCGGTTATGGCGATTCAACCTTTCCTTTATACTTCGACTAGTGATATCGATATTCACATTTCTGCGTGGCATGGTCTTACTCCTGAACTTTGGATGACCGTTGGGATCATCGTTCTTGGATACTTGTTATATCTCACTTTATCTAAGTGGCAACCTTTGTACAGTAAATTCCCTGAAGGCTTTTCACTGAATCGCCTTTACGACAGCATTATGTTTTTAAGTGAAGTTGGGACAAACCGTTTATCTAGACTTTATATGAGCGGTTATATGCGTTCGTATTTAGTGTATATGTTTTCAGGGATTATTCTCTTAACTATCAGTACAGTTTTTATCCAGAATGCTTTCGATGTGAGCTTCGCCATGCTTTCACCGATTCGATTTTATGAATTGATTATTGCCCTTGTGTTAGTTGCTGGAACGATGACCATTTTGCTTGCTAAGTCTCGATTAACTTCGATTATTGCATTAGGGGCAGTTGGTTACACGGTCGCTTTATTCTTTGTTATCTTCAATGCACCTGATTTAGCATTAACACAACTTGTTATTGAAACCGTATCTGTTGCTCTGTTCTTATTGGCTTTTTATCACTTACCAAAACTTAATCGTCATGAAAACCGAATGAAATTCCGTTTGGGCAATGCATTAGTCGCGTTTGGGGTTGGTGTAACAGTAACAATTGTTGCTCTCTCTGCCCATTCACAAAAACTGATTCCTTCTATTTCATCTTATTATGAAGAAACAGTATATTCTGAAGCAGGCGGAGGAAATATTGTTAACGTTATTTTAGTGGATTATCGTGGTTTTGATACTTTGTTTGAAATTGCGGTACTTGCAATCGCCTCTTTAGGAATTATCGGTATGATTAAGCTTCGATTAACTAAAAAGAAAGAGGTGAATCGAAATGAAAACTAATGATGTGATTTTACAGACAACAACGAAGCTCATATTTTTCATTATTATTCTCTTTTCGATTCATATTTTCTTTGCAGGCCACTATGCACCAGGTGGTGGATTTGTTGGAGGTTTGTTAACTGCGAGTGGTATTGTCCTATTACTGCTTGCTTTTGATATCAAAACCGTTTCAACTGCATTGCCGATAAATTACACGGTTATGACAGCAATAGGTTTGTTAGTAGCATTAGCTACTGCTGCTGGCTCTATTATCTTTAATGTTCCTTTTTTCACACATGCATTTGATTATTTTGATCTTCCTTTATTAGGCAAACAGTCTCTACATACTGCTATGTTATTTGATACAGGAGTGTACTTAGTTGTCGTAGGTGTAACGATGACCATTATTCAATCGATTGGAGCTGATGATTAATGGAAATTGTCATGTGTTTTGTCATTGGCTTTCTTTTTATGGCCGCGGTTTATTTAATGCTTTCAAAAAGCTTACTTCGAATTATTATCGGCACTGGGTTACTTAGTCACGGTGCGCATTTACTTATATTAACAATGGGTGGATTAGATGGTTCCTCACCTCCTGTTGTGTCACCCGGCGTAACAGATTACGCTGATCCGTTACCACAAGCACTAATCTTAACGGCAATTGTTATTAGCTTTGGTGTTACAGCATTTTTCCTAGTACTCGCTTATCGCTCTTATCAAGAGCTAGGTACAGATAATATGAATTTAATGAGAGGAACTGAAGATGATGACTAATTTGCTTTTGTTCCCCATCATAATACCCTTTTTCTTTGCCATGATTTTGATGTTATTTCCAAAGAAAATTTATGCACAAAGAGTAGGTGCTTTATTAGCACTTGGCTCAACTTTACTCGCATCTGTTTCATTATTAAATAAAGTCAAAACGGATGGTATTCAAGCCATTACACTCGGTAGCTGGCCTGCGCCCTTCGGTATATCAATGGTATCTGATATGCTTTCCATTTTACTTGTTCTTTCTTCCACAGTAATTGCCATCTTTGTTGTATGTTACAGTTTTTCATCTATTGGTAAAGCTCGTGAATCTTTCTTTTACTATCCAGGTATTTTGTTTATGTTAACAGGAGTGAATGGTGCCTTTACAACTGGTGATATATTTAACATGTTCGTTTTCTTCGAAGTATTGTTGATGTCATCTTACTTATTAATTGTTCTCGGTGGCGAGAAAGTACAATTACGGGA
>NZ_JBFUKT010000240.1:0-3907 GCF_056400705.1 Paenisporosarcina sp. P5_A11 | reverse complement strand
ATACTACTGATAGCGGGATAAAATATACCTATATGCTGTATAAACGAAAGGATTAAGGTGATTCTTTACAAACTTTTTCTTGCCTCTTGGATAATTGCCATTTTCTTTAAGAGAATAGCCACCTATAACCAAACCAAAAAATACGATGAACTTTTAGCTGGATGCCCCAATTATGGCATCCGGTTTTTTTAGTTAAGCTTGCGAAATGCTTATAGTTTACAGAACCTGAACATATTTTTATAATAAAGATAGGAGAAGAAGGGTGAGACTGGAATGACAAAAATTCATATCGTAACCGATTCAACAGCAGACTTAACAGCAGATCAAATTACACAATATTCGATTCATGTTGTTCCATTATCCATACAAATTGATGGGAAAACATTTATAGATGGAGTAGACGTTCAAGCAGAATCATTTTTAGAGATGATGAGAACATCAAAAGAACTTCCGAAAAGTTCACAACCTGCTGTCGGTGTTTTTCAAGAGCTTTATGATGAACTAGGAAAAAATGGAGACAAGATTATTTCTATACACATGTCAGGCGGAATGAGTGGAACGGTAAAATCGGCTCAAGCAGCTGCTGAAATCACAAATTCAGATGTAACAGTGATAGATTCGCGTTTTATTTCATATGCTTTATCATTTCAAGTAATTGAAGCTGCACAACTTGCACAACAAGGTGCGATAGTTGAAGACATTGTGAATCACTTGGATAAAGTTCGGGGAAATACGAAACTGTTTGTGGTTGTAGATACACTTGAAAATTTAGTAAAAGGTGGACGAATAGGCAAAGGAAAAGCATTAATTGGATCATTACTCTCCATTAAACCAATTGCATCTCTTGAAGGCGGGGAATACACGCCTGTCCATAAAGCAAGAAGTCACAAACAAGTGGTTCAGTATTTATATAAACAATTTATTGAAGACACCACTGGTAAAAAAGTTAAGAATGTTGGGATGTCACAAGCAAATGGCTTTTCGATGTCAGATCCGTTGAAAAAATTGATTGAGGAATCTGGTTTTAATGACGTGAAAGTTGCATTTACGTCACCAATTATTAGTACGCACACAGGAATTGGAGCAATAGGATTTATGTACATGGTGGAATAAAGAATGAAAATGAGCAGGGAGAGATCCCTGCTTTTAATAGTAAGAAGGAGAGAATATAATGAAAAAGCAGTTGATACTTGTCATCTTGGTGAGCTCATTCATCTTGACAGGATGTCAATTTGACCTATTTAACCAAACTGACCAGGCATCCCAAAAGGATTTTACAACGAGGCAGTCGCTTAAAATGGAAAGTTTCAAGTTAAATAAAATGTTTATTTCAGAAGAGAAAATAATAGTTGGTCTAGGTGATTCTTTGACTCAGGGTGTAGGAGACGAACGAAAGCTTGGTGGCTATTTGGGTCGTTTAGCTACTGAGATGGAAAAATTCCAAGGTGTAGGTCAAATCGATCTGTGGAATGAGGCCAAGCGAGGAAGAAGGAGTGACCAACTTTTAAAGCAAATTCAATCTGGAGAAATTGATGATTCGATAAAAAATGCAGATATTATTGTCGTGACAATTGGCGGCAATGATATTATGAGAATCGTAAAGCAAGATTTATTTAAATTGCGTGTCGATGCCTTTCAAAATGAATTGCTTGTTTTTGCAAAACGCTATGGCAAAATCATGAAAGAAATTCGCAAGATTAATCCAGATACCCCTGTTATCTTATTAGGGTTATATAATCCCTTTTCAATTTTTACGGATCAAGCAAATGAATTTGACCAAATTTTAGCGAACTGGAATAGTGCAATCAATAAGGTAGCTTATAGTGATATAAACGCCTGTTTTGTTCCGGTAAATGATTTGTTTAATTCTAATTCAACAATGGTTTACCATACGGATTTTTTTCATCCAAATAGTAAAGGCTATGAGCAAATGGCAGACCGTGTATTAGAATCCCTCAAATCATGCGGTATCAATCAATTAACAAAAGGGGAAATGGATTTTTAAGGAGTTGAATGTTTAATGAACCGATGGAAAGTTGCTTTCCTATTACTTATCGCACTATTAATTACCGCAACGGTTATTTTTGTTCTCTGGATTAGTTCTCCTTCAGAAAAAACAATCATTCCTGAACCAAAAGCAGCTTCCGAGGGGCATGTATTGACGGTTAAGACGACTAAAGAAGATTTTGAAGGTATTGCGAATTCGTACATAATGGATGAAATGAAAACTAGACCTTTACCTGTAACATTAACAATAGAGAACCAAATTCTTTTAACAACAGAACTCACTATTTTTTCATTTAAGTTACCGGTCATTATGAGATTCGATCCAATAGTTGAGCCAGATGGTAACTTAAGACTGGTCCAAACAGGAGTTGAAGTCGGCAAATTAGAAATCGAACCCGAAACCGTGTTAAAATTGTTGAAAGATTCTGTGGCCTTACCAGAATGGATGATTGTCCGTCCAGATGAAGAGGATGTATATATTGATTTATCACGTATTCCAATGAAATCGAATGTTGAAGTTAGAGCAAAAGAATTCAATTTGGAACAAGATGAAATTACACTTGAAATACTTGTTCCGAATAATTAAAGGAGGTCGTCTAATTGAACTCAGAAAAAGCAACGTTTGCAGGTGGTTGTTTTTGGTGCATGGTTAAACCCTTTGATTCTTATGATGGCATACATGCTGTTGTGTCAGGTTATACCGGAGGGGAATTAGAAAACCCTACTTACGAGCAAGTATGTACAAATKCAACTGGTCATAAAGAAGCTGTTCAAATAACATTTGACCCGAGTGTATTCCCTTATGAGCAACTCGTACAAATGTTTTGGATGCAGATTGACCCTACCGATCCAGGTGGTCAATTCTATGATCGTGGTTCTTCTTATGAAACCGCGATTTTTTATCATAGYGATACTCAAAAAGAAATAGCTGAAGAATCAAAAAAATCTTTAGAATTAAGTGGTAAGTTTTCTAAACCTATTGTCACTTCTATTTTAGAGGCAAAACCTTTTTATCCAGCAGAACAATACCATCAAGACTATTATAAAAAAAATCCAACACACTACGAACGTTACCAAGTGGGCTCAGGAAGGGCTGGATTCAAACAAAAAATGTGGGGTGAATAACATTGTCAAAAGAAGAATTGAAAAATAAACTTACACCTATGCAGTTTCACGTAACGCAAGAAAATGGTACGGAACCACCTCATCGGAATGAATACGACCAACAGTTTAATGAAGGTATTTATGTGGATGTGGTTTCTGGGAAACCATTGTTTAGTTCTAAAGATAAGTATGATGCAGGTTGTGGATGGCCGAGCTTCACTAAGCCGATAGAAGGCCAAGAAGTGACTGAGCATGTTGATGAATCTCACGGTATGAGAAGAACGGAAGTCAGAAGTAAATCTGCTAACTCACATTTAGGACATGTATTCCCAGATGGTCCCGGTCCGGATGGCTTACGGTATTGCATTAATTCAGCTTCATTAAAATTTATACCAAAAGAAAGATTAGAAGAAGAAGGTTATAGTGATTACGTAACCCATTTCTAATCAAATTAGGCTAAACTCATTTCTTTGGGTTTAGCTTTTTATTATTCTTTTGTTTTTACATCATGCTCAAATTCATGTATATATAGTAAACAACGTTTTTTATATGGAGGAAAATTATGAATCATTCATTTTACAAATACGCACTTACATTTAGAGGTGGACCACTCTCAGACAAAAAAGCTATGTTTGCTGAAGCAATGTTTTATGATTTATCGTTCCCAAAACAATCAAATGATTTTGAAGAGATATCTAGATATATTGAAGAACTAGCGCATGAAGATATGTCCGCAACTATTTTTGACGAAATGTGGTTATTATTTGAAACCAATATGGCTTTCCGACAGTAGAAT
>NZ_JBFUKT010000239.1:0-3915 GCF_056400705.1 Paenisporosarcina sp. P5_A11 | reverse complement strand
TTTTTCCACCTTTCGCATTTCCTATGTTTAGTTTAATCAAAAGATGGGAAAAAATCTTGTAAGTAGTCTTAATGAAGTTGACAAAATTAACTTCTTGTCATATTGTATATAAAACATTCAGAATATTTTGATTTATAATCAGAAAAGGGGTGTAAGACCATGAAACAAGTTGTTCATATCGTACGCAAACAAGAGATAGAGAAAAAATTAATCTTAGGGTTAAAATTGGAGCTTGACTATGAACTTGCCTCTCTGTTCGATGCAATTAAACATGAAAACCAAAGTGAAATTGAGAAGAGCAAAGTAAGACTAGGTGAGATTCATTCTGAGTTGGAGGCCTTGCATGCCTTATATTGAAAACAAAAAAACACATATTAATACGTAAGCACCTAATGGTCAATTTCTGACATAAGGTGCTTTTTTGTTTATACTAAGGTTAATGATTTAGGAAAGGCGGCTAGTCAATTGGAACTTCAAAAACTCGATCGTTATGCAAAAGCGTTAATTAAAGAAGCAGGTAGAAAAATTCGTCAGTCTTTTTCAAGCGAACTGGCTATAGAATCAAAAGCGGATGCCAATGATTTAGTGACCAATATAGATAAAGAAATTGAACAATTTTTCATTAAACATATTCGACATGATTTTGAAGGTCACTTCATTTTAGGCGAAGAAGGATTCGGTGATCGCCTCACTAACCTCGATGGGTATGTGTGGATGTTGGATCCAATCGATGGGACAATGAATTTTATCCATCAGCAACGAAATTTCGCCATATCGTTGGGTATTTATAAGGATGGTATTGGGGTTCTCGGATATATATATGATGTAATACATGATGAATTATATAGTGCACAAAAAGGACAAGGGGCATATTTAAACGATGAGCCAATTCCTCTCCTTGAATCAACAACGATTTCAGAAGCTATTATTGGAATGAATGCGAGTTGGGTAGTGCCAAACAGTTATATTGAAAATGAAGGACTTGTAAGGCTTGTTAAAGACGTCAGAGGCATACGTTCGTATGGATCAGCAGCTCTAGAACTAGCCTATGTCGCAACAGGAAGGATAGATGCCTATATGTCTATGCGTTTATCGCCCTGGGATGTTGCGGGAGGTGTCGTGATCGCACAAGAAGTAGGCGCAGTAGCAACTAATTTGAATGGACAACCTTTAAAGTTACTTGGACAGGATACATTTCTTGTGGCACGAAAAAGTTTGCATGACACTTTAATCGAGAAATACATTATTCTAAAATAGGCTCTGTTAAACAATGATTCGGTTCGTAGTTGTGTTTGTTCTTCAATATATACAGAATTCATTAACATAGTCTTAAAATAAAAAGCAAGAAATGGAAGTCCTCCATTTCTTGCTTTTTCCTATAATAAACCTTGTTCGCGCATTTTCTTTTTCGTTTTAAAGCCAAATCCCATCACGAGGATTAATAATAAAATACTCACAAGAATACCTGGAATACTACGTAACCCAACGGAAATCCCAATAGAGAACATTGATAGCAAAGCCAACAGGGAGTAAAGCGCAAATACCCATTTAAAATTTTTCACGGAAAGTCCTCCACCTAATAAATAAAATTTTTCAATGCAAAATCAGACAAATATATATAACATGTGCTATAATAACACAGTTAAGGACTCGAAAAAAGAATATGGAGTGAAACAATGACTAATTTACGTCAAGACCTAAGAAATATTGCAATAATTGCCCACGTTGACCATGGTAAAACTACTTTAGTTGACCAAATGTTAAAACAATCAGGTACTTTCCGTTCAAATGAACATGTGGACGAGCGTGCCATGGATTCTGGTGATATCGAGCGTGAGCGCGGTATAACTATCCTAGCTAAAAATACAGCGATCCAATATAAAGATGTGAAGATCAACATTCTTGACACGCCTGGCCACGCTGACTTTGGTGGAGAAGTTGAACGTATTATGAAAATGGTAGACGGTGTTCTACTTGTAGTTGACGCATACGAAGGTTGTATGCCACAAACTCGTTTCGTATTGAAAAAAGCACTAGAACAAAATTTACAACCTATCGTTGTTGTAAACAAAATTGACCGTGACTTTGCACGTCCTGAAGAAGTTGTGGACGAAGTTCTAGAACTTTTCATTGAACTTGAAGCAAATGACGAACAATTAGAATTCCCAGTAATTTTCGCATCAGGTATGAATGGTACTGCAAGTCTTTCATCTGACGTTGCAGATCAAGAAGAAAACATGAAAGTAATTTATGATGCAATTATTGAACACATTCCAGCGCCAGTTGATAACAAAGAAGACCCACTTCAATTCCAAGTGTCTCTTTTAGATTACAATGACTATGTTGGCCGTATTGGTATTGGTCGCGTATTCCGTGGAACTATGGAAGTAGGACAACAAGTCTCTCTAATGAAATTAGACGGTAAAGTGAAAAACTTCCGTGTTACAAAAATGTTTGGATTTATGGGTCTAAAACGTATTGAAATTCAACAAGCTCACGCTGGTGATTTGATTGCCGTTTCAGGAATGGAAGATATCAACGTTGGGGAAACAGTTTGTCCAACAGAACATCCTGAGGCATTACCTATTTTACGTATCGATGAGCCAACTCTTCAAATGACGTTCCTAGTGAACAACAGTCCATTCGCTGGACGTGAAGGTAAATGGGTAACATCTCGTAAAATTGATGAGCGTTTACAATCTCAACTTGAAACAGACGTTTCATTACGTGTTGAGCCTACAGATTCTCCTGATGCATGGGTAGTTTCTGGTCGCGGAGAATTGCATTTATCTATCTTGATTGAGAACATGCGCCGTGAAGGTTTCGAATTACAAGTGTCTAAACCAGAAGTTATTGTTCGCGTTATCGATGGCGTTCGTTGTGAGCCAGTTGAACGTGTACAAGTTGATGTACCTGAAGAACATGTTGGTTCAATTATTGAATCAATGGGTGAACGTAAAGGTGAAATGCTTGATATGGTTAATAACGGTTCAGGTCAAGTACGTTTAGTATTTATGGTACCTGCTCGTGGATTAATTGGATACACAACTGATTTCATGACATTAACACGTGGATACGGAATCATTAACCACACATTCGATAGCTACCAACCGATGCAAAAAGGTCGTGTAGGTGGACGTAGTAAAGGTGTTCTTGTAGCAATGTCTACAGGTACTGCTTCTGAATACGGAATTTTAGGTATTGAAGATCGTGGTACGATTTTCGCTGAACCAGGTTCTGAAATTTATGAAGGAATGATCGTTGGAGAGCATACTCGTGATAACGACTTAACAGTTAATATTACGAAAATGAAAGCAGCCAACAACATTCGTTCTGCAAATAAAGAAGCAACAACAACTAGAAAAAAACCACGTATCATGACTTTAGAAGAGTCACTTGAATACTTAAATGATGATGAGTACTGTGAAATTACACCTCAATCAATTCGTTTACGTAAAAAAGTGCTTGATAAAGCTGAACGTGAACGCGTTACGAAAAAGAGTAAAACAGCTGAAAATAACTAAGAGTGATTGAAAGGTTGAGGAATCTTGGACGAACAGCAATTTGTCTTTGACAAAATGTACCCTACTGCGCGTTTTCTTTATAAATTCTTCCTTCCAAACTATGAGATGGCAGGATACGCTCTGTTTCTTGTCATCTTCTTACTATCAGTGTTAGTTTATAAACTCGGATTTGCAAAAAAGTTAAAGATGTCTCAAAATATCGTTATTTATCTCTTTTTGTTTTTAGGATGCATAATGTTAACATTTTTAGCTTTCTTCCTACCCGTTGTGGAAGGATTAATAGTTGCTGCGATGATTTTAATTTTATATAAAATTCGTTTGCACAATGAAAAAAAGAGAAGCGCTAGCGCGAGCTAGTGCTTCTCTTTTTTTGTGTTTTCAAATATAGTAG
>NZ_JBFUKT010000238.1:0-3932 GCF_056400705.1 Paenisporosarcina sp. P5_A11 | reverse complement strand
CACTTCAACTTGCAGGTGGAGTACTAGATCAACTAGTAAACGATAATATTGTGGTAACAATTGAAGAGAAATCAAAAATCGAAATGCCAGCATTGTAACCCGAAAAGCGGAGGTGCGGACTGGCCTGCGCAGCTAGACAACAAGAAAAGCTGAAAACGCCATTTTAGCCCGACGCCGGCGCTGGAAGGATGAAAGACGAATATTTCTTCATTCTGACCCTGTAAATGGCCCGCGGGCTGGCGTTTGAAACTAGACACAAGAAAGCTGAAAACGCCATTTTAGAGAATGAAATGAAATAAATTTGTTATTCGAGGGGAAGGAGCGGTGCAATGAAACAAGGTGTCTATGTCCGCTTCACAATAATTTTGTTGATTGTCGGCTTTATGATTGCAGTGCAATACAACACTGTGCAAAAACCAGAATCACGAGATACTCGAGATATGTGGGAAATTAGACAAGAACTAACTGTTGAGAAAGAACTGCACTCCGAGCTACTTTCAAAAATTCGAGACGTCAATCAAACAATTACAAAATATGAAAATTTACAATCCGAAAGTCCTGCTCAAGCATTAAATGAAACGCTAGATATGTTACGAACAAACGCTGGATTAACGGAAGTGACAGGACCAGGATTAGAACTTACCATTGAGCCTTCTTTAGAAGGACAGGCTCTTGGTCAAGAAGTAACGAGTATTTCACCTGATTTGCTGGTTCAATTATTAAATGAAATCAATCGTTTTAATGGACATGATGTATCAATTGATGGCAAACGAATCATTCATTCTTCTCCGATTCGGGATATTAATGGAAAAACGACAGTTAATAGTTTAATCGTACGTACACCACCATTTCTGATTCAGATTGGGACAGAGACGTTTGAGGATGCAGAAATACTTTACAATCATTTAAAATCTTCGATGATAGCTGATGATTTTTTTATTGATAATTTAACCTTAACAATAGAAGAACCCAAAGATCTAATTAGGGTTCCAGCTTTCGACCAAACTATTAAAAATACTTATTTGAAAAATGCATCTAAAGGAGATTAACTTATGTGGTTGCCATTACTCGGATTAATCTTAGGAATATCTTTGGGTTTATTAACAGATATTCAAATCCCTTCAGTGTATGAAAACTATTTATCTATAGCAGTACTGGCAGCACTTGATACATTATTTGGAGGAATTCGAGCACAATTACAACAAATTTATGATGATAAAGTGTTTGTATCTGGGTTCTTTTTTAATATTGCCTTAGCTGCTGGACTAGCTTTTCTAGGAGTTCACTTGGGAGTTGACTTGTATTTGGCTGCGATTTTTGCTTTTGGTGTTCGTCTTTTCCAAAACATCGCAATGATTAGAAGAATCATATTAACCAAATGGACTGACAGAAAAGGGACTATTGACTAAAAAACAGTCTAATAGAAGGAAAATTGACAACTTTTAACGTTTTACTTAGACAAGCTTGATAGAATGCAATAGAATGGACAGTAAAGAGTTGTTGAAGGAGGTGCCACGGATTGAATCAGACAGAATTATATGTTTCTCTTGATATTGGTTCATCATCGATTAAGGTACTTATCGGAGAAATGACAAATGGTAGTTTAAATGTCATTGGTGTAGGCAATGTTAAGTCGAATGGAATACGAAAAGGCGCAATTGTTGATATTGATGCGACCGTGCAATCTATAAAAAAAGCAATTGAACAAGCAGAACGAATGATCGGAATGTCTATTAATGAAGTCGTACTAGGTATACCTGCTAACCAAGCAATGTTGCACCATGTAAAAGGCGTAGTGGCAGTAAATAGTGAAAATCGCGAAATTACAGATGATGATTTAGACCGTGTAATAGAATCAGCACAAGTTATGTCTATTCCACCGGAACGAGAATTAGTAAATTTAGTGCCAAAACAATTTATCGTGGATCATTTAGATGAAATTAAAGATCCAAGAGGTATGATTGGTATTCGTTTGGAAATGGATGGCACGATGTTGACGACCTCTAAAACGATTTTACATAATGTATTACGTTGTGTAGAACGTGCAGGTCTTCAAATTCGCGAAATTTATTTACAACCACTTGCATCAGGATATTTTGCATTATCGGAAGACGAAAAAAATCATGGTACCGCATTCATTGATATTGGTGGTGGTTCTACTACGATTGCTATTTTCCAAGAAGGACATTTAACACATACATCCGTTCTGCCAGTAGGTGGAGACCACTTGACTAAAGATTTGTCTATAATCTTAAAAACACCAACTGAACAAGCGGAAAAAATTAAACATCAATATGGACATGCTTTTTATGATGACGCATCTGATGATGAATTGTTTGAAGTGCCAGAAATTGGTGCAGATATAAAAGAACAATATAGTCAGAGATACATATCTGAAATTATTGGTGTCCGTTTAGAAGAGTTATTTGAATTAGTCTTAGAAGAATTTTATCGTATGGGTCTTCAAGATTTACCGGGTGGAGTAGTTATTTCAGGAGGGGTAGCAAAATTAGAAGGGCTTACACAATTAGCTCGTCATATTTTGCAAACGCGTGTCCGACTTTATACACCTGAGTATATTGGAGTCCGTGAGGCCAGTTACGCGACAGCAGTTGGCTTAATACGTTACGCTCATATGGAAGATCAATTCTATAACCGCCTTGGTGGAAGTAGCGCACTAGGTCAATCCAAGAAACCCGAGCATAGCTCACCAGTTCCAAAAAAACAAAAACACTCGAATAATGTAAACGAAGAAGACAAAGAAAGCGTTATGGGGAAAGCACGTAAATTCCTCGATAAATTTTTCGAATAATACAAGAAATAGACAATTTGTGATTTAAGGAGGAAATGCGATGTTAGAGTTTGATACGAGCTTAGACCAACTTGCTGTTATAAAAGTAATTGGTGTCGGTGGTGGCGGAAATAACGCTGTAAACCGTATGATTGAACACGGAGTTAGAGGTGTAGAATTTATTGCAGTAAATACTGATGCACAAGCATTAAATTTATCGAAATCAGAAGTGAAATTACAAATAGGTGCTAAATTAACTCGGGGACTTGGAGCTGGAGCAAACCCTGAAGTAGGTAAAAAAGCAGCTGAAGAAAGTAAAGAACAAATTGAAGAAGCTTTACGTGGAGCTGATATGGTATTCGTCACTGCAGGTATGGGTGGAGGAACTGGAACAGGTGCTGCACCTGTAATCGCTCAAATCGCTAAAGAAATTGGCGCGTTAACGGTAGGTGTTGTTACTCGTCCATTCACGTTTGAAGGCCGTAAGCGTTCAACTTCAGCGATTGGCGGTATCGGTTCGATGAAAGAAGCGGTTGACACGCTGATTGTCATTCCAAATGATCGCTTACTTGAGATCGTGGATAAAAACACACCGATGTTAGAAGCATTCCGCGAAGCGGATAATGTACTTCGCCAAGGTGTTCAAGGTATTTCAGATTTGATTGCTGTACCTGGACTTATTAACTTAGACTTTGCTGACGTGAAAACAATTATGTCTAACAAAGGTTCAGCCCTAATGGGTATCGGTATTTCTTCAGGAGAGAACCGTGCTGCAGAAGCTGCGAAGAAAGCAATCTCAAGCCCACTTCTTGAAACGTCAATTGACGGTGCAAAAGGGATCTTAATGAATATCACGGGTGGATCGAACTTGAGTTTATTTGAAGTTCAAGAAGCGGCAGACATTGTTGCATCTGCATCTGATGAAGATAATAACATGATTTTTGGTTCAGTTATTAATGATAATTTGAAAGATGAAATTATCGTAACTGTAATTGCTACTGGTTTCAGTGAAGAGCAAAATACACATCGTGTTACTAGAAGTGGTGGATTTGGTGCTGGTCGTTCTCAGCAAGCAGCTCCGCATCAACAACAGCAACAACAACCACTTCGTGAAACAAGAGAATCAAGACGTGATGAAGTT
>NZ_JBFUKT010000237.1:0-4006 GCF_056400705.1 Paenisporosarcina sp. P5_A11 | reverse complement strand
TTGAAAAAGCAATCTTTGAGTTAATGTTTTCGACGGGTTGTCGGATCGGAGAAATCGTTTCGTTAGAAAAGAACCATATTAATTGGTCCAATCGATCTGCAATAGTCGGAGGAAAAGGCGATAAAGAGAGGGAAGTTTATTTTAATATACGGTGCGACATATGGCTTAAACGCTATATGGACAGTCGCACTGACAATGACCCAGTCATCTTTGTCACTGAAAGACACCCCCATATAATGAGTGTCGCCCAAATGAGATACATCATCAAGAGGATTTCAAATCGTGCTGGAATTAATAAAGAGATCCATCCACATCAACTCAGACACAGCTATGCTACTCATTTGTTGAATAATGGAGCACCCATTGAAGTCATTCAAAGTCTACTGGGTCACGAGAAGAGCGAAACTACCCGRATTTACGCTCAACTAAGTGGAAGRYTAMGGAARGARTATTAYCAGAAGTACTTTTAAATAAAAGGRGCAACGTCATTAAATGACGTTGCCCTACATTGACTAAAGCACCCGTTAGTTGATTAAGACCATACTTTTACTCCGTGTAATGTTCTTTAAAAATCAATTTGAACTTTGGCTTAAAATCAATTTCAATTGTTTGTGTAAAGTCATCATTCTGAATCCTTAAAAGTACACTTGTAAGGTCTTTTTTATCTGTTGTAATTTCAAATTTATCAACTCGCTTTAAATCTAAGAGTGATATCAATTTATTAGGAGTTCGTTGGGTTACTTGTATTTTTACTTCACTATAAGATGGAGAGAGTGTAACAATGAAGTCTTACTCACCATTAGAAAATTTATATGTTGCTTCATTTAAAAAAAAGTCTTTCGAAGTGGTATCAAACAATGTAGGTTCACACTCAAACAACGAAAGTAAATCAATTTCATTTGGGAAATTCTTCACACATAATCCTCGCCTTTCAACCCACTATTTTAACATTTGTCTTATTGAACTAACCTGCCCGTTAGTTCAATAAGACAAAAGCCGTCTATGCAGCTTTTGTCCTAACTCAAGCGCCCGTAAGTTCAATATTAACTTCTTTTTAATTCTGTTATTTTTGGCTCTTCAAATGAAATAATGTCAATTATGTGATTTAAACAAGGAATGCAATAATGAATGAAAGGATCATTAGGGAATATATCTTCTGCAATGGTACTAATTTTCACGAAATCCAAATACCTTGATTTCGTGAAAATCCTAAATCTTTCACCTTCAGAAATTTCATATTTATCGATTTCGGTAAAAGATTCATTGATTATGGAATAAGAAATATAAGATTCAAAATCCAGTTGAATAGTCGATGAATCTTTTTCAACTTCAAAAGGGGAATCAATACTACATATATTGATTAGTATCCTTAATGAATTTTCTTCAGGTTCAGTCAATTCATTAAGATAAATTAAATTTTTCCATTTCATTATGTCCCTGTAATTCATTAATAATCACTCTCTTCTTTACGTTTGAATTGTTTAATAACATAAATATTTAACTTTCCCATTTCAACTAAACTGCCCCGTTAGTTGAACAAGGTTTAAATTATCCCTGACGTAATATCTTTTGAAACATTCTCGGTTGATGTTTTTCAAAAGCTTTTATCAATTCTTTTCCAAAAATAGTGATGGTCTTTTCCCAAGGGTGTCCTAATAATCCCCACTCAAAATTCTTTTGAATAAAAAAGTAATAATCACCGTTTGGAAAAATAGGTACTGTCCATTCATCAAACTCACTTTTTGGAAACTCTAAACGGGGGGTTATCCAATAACCTGGATGCTGCCATTCTACCGCATACATATATTCATTCTTCTGTGTGAGTTCTTGAAAAACAAGCAATGACTTATCCTCTAGGTCATTATTAATCTCATCATAAGTATCTGAATCTCCGGACCTTTTTAAATACGGGGATACATCATATGTGATAAATGGATTTGGAACTTCAAAAGATGGGAAGTTTGATATGCTTGGTTCAAAATTAAATTCATCATATATCCTATCCCATACCTCTTTATATTGTAATGCGGATAATTCAATCCAATTTTCCATTTGAATAGCCACCTTTACGATGCTTTTATTGGGGGTAATTATATCATTTCTTGTTCAACTAACCTGCCCCGTTAGTTCAATAAGAAAAAGGCTTTCTCCTTATTGAAGTAAAACACCCGTTAGTTGACTAAGAACTAGTGTATATCAATACCTGTTGGTGAATAGCATTATTCCTCATCTCCAAAGCCAATCATCACTCCAACAACCTCTTTAGAAATGTTATATTTTACTTTCACTTCGTACATTCCGTCACCATAACCAGACATTGAAACCGCACCACCTGAAACAACTCCACCCTGTGAATCAGAAGCAACCATATCAGCACATGCAACATAATATTTTAATCCAACTTCATTAATCTCTATGTCATGGACATTTTTCACTTCATATTGGATGGCATCGTCTCTACCAAATGCTTTAAGATCGAAAATTCCAGCTTGTGCAGAGTCAACTCCAATCTGCTTATCGTTAACATGCCATTTTCCACTTGGTTTCTTTTCTCCATAAAATACGAGTAAACTTTCAACTGCTTCATCAGGTGTGTAAGATATTAATGCTGTCCATTTCCCATTTTTCACATTTGAAAGTATGATTTGCAGGTCTTCTTCTTTATCCACCTGATAACACGGATCAGAAACAATTAACTTTCCACTCTCTACTGTAAAGGTGCCAACTGTATTGGGCTTATTAGTATTGACTTTCGGCACATTCCGATCAATAAAAGTGCTTAATGATAATGCTTTACTGCTTAACCCAGTTTTGTCATTCCAAAGATGGACTTGTTCCTGCATAAATCTTTTTCTAATACGGTAGTAAAGTTTGTCACCATTCATCTTTTCACCAATACAAACCATATCACTCGGTAGATTTTCGGGTCTTTTCTCTCGATTTTGTTTTACGATATCATTTTTTAATGCTGAGCATTCGTTGGTTTGAATAAAGAACAAGGTCCAATCACAAAATTTTGCTCCATTCGTTTCTAAAAAGAGTTCCTTGTATTCATCTGGAAAAATAGCACCAAGTGCTTTTTCTGTTTTTTTCACTTCAAGTAACGACACTCCAGCCACTTTCGAACTTGGATTAATCATGTTTATTACTTTCTTCATCTCTTCCTCCTAGATACTTTCGAATTATTAAGACATACAAATTAACTATGAGTGTTTTCAATATTTATAAAGTAAAATAACGTCATTTCCTTATTGAACTAACCTGCCCCGTTTAGTTGAATAAGGAAGTTTAATTATTGATTAATTGTTCAATTGATTAAACCACTCTAAAAACCATTCCTGCGGCAAGCTAACTTGATTAATATCTAATGATTGTAATATTTTTTTGGAGTGAGGGTCTAATAAATATAAGTCCCATTGACATTCAATATCGCGTGCAATAGTGAAACACGTTAAATCGTATTCATTCAAGTCTTCCTCCTCGAAAATCATTGTAAGATTATCGCACCATTTCGCAAATTCAAAATGTGAGTATTTATTTTCTTTATTACATACAGTTCCTAATAATTTCTTAAGGTTTGCAAATGTATAAGGGGCGTCAATTATGGTTTCATTTAAGTATCTAAATGGCATTTTTATCTCCTTTTTCCCAAGTATTTTAGGTCCTTTTTCAACATTTCCTTGTTCAACTAACCTGCCCCGTTAGTTGAATAAGAAATCAAACTAAAATTATTACCCTAATCTCCTATTGCTTCTACCCACTTATTGTTCAGTACTGCTGTTTCGCAAAGTTTTTTTAACTCTTCAGCAAAATATCTTATTTTTTGGTCATACAAATTTTCTGTTATGTATGTACTTAATAAATCTTCACAAATGTTTATTAATCGCTTTATTTCTTGCTCATAAAACATTTTCACTCCATTTTCATCTAACCCAATAAGTAAATCAACGGGTTTTTTGGGTCCCTTTACCCAATAAGTAAATCAACGGGTTTTTTGGGTCCCTTT
>NZ_JBFUKT010000236.1:0-4126 GCF_056400705.1 Paenisporosarcina sp. P5_A11 | reverse complement strand
AACGTTGATATACAGTTTTCCTGCTGCAGTTTTRCGTGTTTCATTTTTGAAGCTATCTACTGCTTTCACTTCAATTACTGCACCKTTTGCAACTGTACCTTTTGGAGCTGTCCAATAGCCAACATAGTGACCGTCTGATTGTTCYATCATTGGCAACTCGGTAGCATTTTGAATTTGAGCTCCGRCAWCTGTTAGTGGCATGTGGATGACGAATGTTGATTTTAATCCYGGCTCACTATCAAATTCGATTTTTACGCTTTTCCCTGTTTTTAGGTTGACAWCTTGGTTTGGTAATACGTTTTCAATTACTGGTGCAACGTATTTTGCAGTTACCGTAACTGTTTTCGAAATACTRTTATTCGCTTTATCTCTTGCGACAACAGTAATTTTATTTGCGCCGGTATCCAATAGAATACGTTTYGAATATTTGCCATTTACGACTGCTGCATTTTGACCGTTTACTTTAACCCAATCAAGGTGTTGATCTGATACTATACCTTCTACCGTCACAGCCTCTTTATTGGTTTTTACATTGTTAACTGGCTTGTCAATAGAAAGCTCTGGTTTCGTTTTATCATAGACTACTTTAACAGGAGCCGACGCATCCGTAGTACCGCTTTCAGATGACGCTTTAGCAGTAATAGTGTTCTCTCCTTCATTTAATTGGAGTTCTGCTGAGAAGCTGCCATTTTCAGTTGTTTGCACAGATGTAGATTCCACTCCGTTATTATAAATCTTAACTTTAGTAGTCGGGGCTGATTTTCCTTCAACGATGACTGAACCTTGATTTGTAAAGACTCCATCAGCAGGTGAAGTAATGACTGGTGCTTTAACTTCGTAATTAACCGTCGCCCGAATCATGTAGTTTCCTTCATCCTTAGGTGTTGGAGTAAATCCACCTCCAAAATAAGACCAGCTGCGACCAGAAAACTCACCATTCTCATCTGTTGCAAGTCCAGGAATATTCGGACTATCCCCACTTTGAATATAAACCATGTAGAAATCGCCACTGACCATAATACCTTTTGAACTTAAATCTACATGTGTCCACTCACCATTTCTTTTGGCGGTTCCATTAAATGGTCCTGCTATTTTTTTACCAGGTCCACCATCTTTCCCACTGGCATCATAAACAGCCACCTTGAAATCCGTTCCACCAGGCTGCGGCCAATCATCTCCCCAAAATTTGAATAATCCTCCTGTTACCATTGCACTTGTTTCGCCTTCAGCTAAAGACATCTTGACAGCCCAACCATTACCGCCGGTATAGAACCCTTGTGCGTTTTCAAGCGTACCATCATCGTAGCCAATTTCTCCCGGATACCCGATAAAAGGTTTTAACTGCATGTCTTGTTTGAAGGATCCCGCGTTTAATTTAACGGTTAATTCTTTACCATAGTAGGATGGGGATGCCACTTTTAAAGTATAACTTCCTTCGTAAGCAGTAATGCTATATTCCCCTTTTTCATTTGTTTGGACAGGTTGAATCTGAGCATCTTCCATTAAAAACAGTGTAGCATTTGAAACTGGTTCTCCCGTCACTTCATTTGTGACTAATCCTGAAATCGTTCCTTTTGGAATTTCCTCCAAAACCAAGTTCGCTGTTACATCTTCGTTAGCTGAAACTGTAACAGACTGCGATGCCGAACGATGCCCGTATGCCTCTGCCTGAACTGTGAATGTTCCTGTTGCATTAGTTAATTGGTAACTGCCATTTTGCGGGTTTGTATAGGTTGATCTACCTGTTTCCAGTACACTTACCTCTGCATCAAGCGGTAAGATTGACGGAGAAGCTCCCTGTTCTAAGTTATCCTTAGAAATCTCCTGCTTAACCGGAGTTATTTTGCTTGGATCCACTTTTACCTTTGTAGCCATTGTTACGGAATCTTTTTGATTATGGTCTTTAACAACCCCTAATGAGGCCTTGTTAGTTGCTTGAATAGGTTGATTAGATAGACGAACGTCGTCTATATACCATCCTCGATCATTAAAAAGAATGTCTGAAGTTGCATTAAAAGCAACAAAAATTCTTTGACCAGCATACTCACTTAAATCAACTTCTCCATCAATATAACTACTGGACTCTTGACCAGTGACGCGGAATTTTTGCGTCCAGTTTTCCATATCTGTTGAAACTAATACATGGCCAAAATCATAATTTGTTTCAAAATCATACCATTGTTTAAATTGTAAGTATGCCTGCCCATCTGGAAGGTCGATTGGCGGCATCAGTAACGTCATATTTGCCATATCTGGATAAAGTCCATCCAATTTTGTCGCATAAACTTTCTCACCTGATACGGCTTTTTGGGGTCCCGAAGTTGGTACTCCCCATTCCCAAACATTATTTACCCCGAAGGAACGCCAACCATCAGGCTTTGTTTCAAAGTCTTCTAAATAACCGATGCCAATTCCTGGTTTTACAGAGATGTTATACGAATCGGTTATAACTTGATTTCCAACATAATCGGTTATTTTCCATTTGTAAGTGAGAATAGGTTCTTTAATGTCTTTTCCTGAAATTGTTACCATATATGAACCATTTTTATGGTCTCCTGAGATTCTTTTAGCTTGAAGCGTATCCCAATTCCCATCTGCTTTTAAGTAGTGTAGTTCAACATTCGTTACGCTGATATTATCTGTTGCCTTAATATCTAAATCTAAATCCATGCCCGAGAATGTTTTTTGTGGAGCACTATGCTCATACTTTGGTTGCTCTGCGTCCTCTCCTTCTACACTAACTTGTCCTTTTATTTTGCCAAGTCCGGTAGTAATGGAAGCCACAGCTTCATACGCATTAACTAGTCCGTATCCGTACCCATTATTAGGGGTATCCGGGAATGTTGAGTCCGTTAAAGGTGTAGAGGTTGATAATAATATTTCCTCTAATTCATCTACTGTTAAGCTTGAATCCACTTGACGAAGAAGGGCCACAACCCCAGCAACATGCGGTGCTGCCATTGACGTCCCATTATTAGATGCATAATCACTGCCTGAAACGGCTGATCGGATAGCAACTCCGGGTGCTGAAACATCTGGTTTCACCTCATCATATGGGGAAGGCCCTTGAAGTGAAAATGAAGCTAATTTATTATTAATATCAACCGCACCTGTTGCAAATGATTCTGGATAATTGGATGGACTGGCAGCTGATCCGGGTCCACCAGGATTCCAGAAATTTATATTTCCTACAGCAAACTCAGGGAAAATTTCTGCCGCACGCCAAGCTTCCACCATTGGACGGTACCATTCATCAAGCCCAGGACCTCCGCCCCATGAATTATTGACAACGTCAGGTGCTTTTTCAGGGTGAGGATTTCCATTTTTATCTTTTGGAGCTAAAATCCATTCACCGGCTGCTAATAAACCTACATCATCTCCACCTTCTTCAGAGAATGCCTTAACAGAAATCCATTTTGCTCCCGGTGCAACCCCAATTTGATTTTCACCGTTAGGTTCAGCACCAACCATTGTTCCTGTTACATGGGTTCCATGGCCAACATCATCATAAGGCGTCGATTCATTTGATACTGGATCATACCAATTGAATTCATGGTCTACATTATTCGGATTAGCTGGATCATATCCTCGGTATTTTTCTTTTAAAGCGGGATGATCCCACTGTACTCCTGTATCAATGGAAGCTACGACTGTCCCGGAGCCATCAATCCCCGATTTCCATACAGAAGGGACACCGATATTTTTAAGATTCCATTCTATAGAATCATTTTGGTTATTTACACTAGCTTTCGCCTGGGAAGTTTCTTGTGATTTTACCGCTTTATGAAGCTGCCTCGTTTCATTTGGTAGAATCTTTTCAACTTCAGGAAAAGCTGCGATTTGGTCCATGACCTCTTTCGTAGCTGTTACGGCCATTCCATTAACAATATAAAAGGATTTAGTATTTTTTGCTTTACCGGCTTTTTCTTGTTTCTTCAAATAATCTTTAACATTTACTTGTGTTTCGATTGCTGTTGACCTTAAAGAAGAAACAACAGCAGATCTTTTCATATACTTTGCCTTTGCAGGAGAAGCCTTTTGACTAATTGCATTTTTCCCTGCTTCTGTAGCTATTTCAAGTGTATTTGCTTGTTCCTTAAATTTAATTAAGAAGGTTACTTCTTTC
>NZ_JBFUKT010000235.1:0-4196 GCF_056400705.1 Paenisporosarcina sp. P5_A11 | reverse complement strand
GAATTAAGGAAACGGTTAATCTTTACATTACTCGCTTTTATCATTTTTTTATTTGGATCATTCATTTATGTGCAGGATATTTACGAGTGGCTTATTCGTGATCTCAATCGTAATTTAGCAGTATTAGGACCGAGTGAAATCCTTTGGGTATATTTTATGATTTCAGGAGTGATTGCGATCGCACTTACCATTCCAATTGCTGCTTATCAAACGTGGTTATTTGTAAAACCAGCCCTAACTGAAAAAGAACGAAAAGCAACACTAGCCTACATTCCTGGATTGTTTACTATGTTTATAACAGGGCTATCATTTGGTTATTTTGTCGTGTACCCAATTGTTCTTAACTTTTTATTATCCTTATCTAAAGGGCAGTTTGAAACCATTTTTACTGCCGAAAAGTATTTCAAATTCATGATAAACTTAACACTGCCGTTTGGATTATTATTTGAAATACCGCTCATTGTCATGTTCCTTACCTCAATTGATATCATTAATCCGAAGCTTCTTTCGAAAGCCAGAAAGATTTCTTACTTTTCACTTACCCTTGTAGCTATTTTCATAACTCCACCTGATATTATTTCAGATATATTGGTTATCGTACCACTATTCATTTTATATGAATTTAGTGTCATATTGTCCAAAATCGTATATCGAAAAAAATATAAAAAACAATCAGAAAATATTATTCCAATGAAAAAAGCATCATAGACAAATGAAAGGACTGCAGGTATCATAATTTGCGGTAATCCGTACTGGATTATGGAAGAAGTTAAATTCTATAATAAAAATATCGGACAATAAACCCAGGTTTATAAATAATAAAGAGTGCCGTCTGCATTTTGTTGCAGAAGGCGCTCTTTTTGTTAAGTTAGCATATTAGGCACAGATTGGCTGCGTCTGAACTTGCTGGATGATAACTCCGACTTTAACTGCCATTTCAGAGTACCTATCTAGTTTTTTATTAAATGCCCATTAGTTCGACACCTTTAAAGGCATCTTCCATTCCTTGAACTTTAACTTCTCCAAATGCTTTAACTTCAATTTCAATTTTCATATTTTTCATCTCCTCAAACGCTCTTTTTGTTAAGTAAGATTATTAGGTTTTTTGCATTGCTTATACTATGTGGGGTAGTTTATGATTTCTTCATTCGAAAAAGTTTTAAGGAAATGGAAAGCGGTCCTGTAAATCAAAATGCCGAGCAAGCAAAAAGAGACGCCAAAACTAATGAAGCGTCAAACTTTAATGGGTTCGGACAGTGATAAACAGGATTTCTTTCTTAATAAGTAATGACAATTCCGTCATATGTGTCGCTATTTTCGACACTTTTTTTATATACATTATTACGGCAAACTTTTTATGATTCGTAGCCGAATCTGTGCATAGCGGAGCAGAGATACCGATAAAATTACCCAATACGTTGAATGAAGTTTTCTTATTGAACTAACGGGTGCTTTAGTTGAAGATTCGATTTCCGAAATAATCAAACATTTTTATAAAAGTGAATAGCAATAAACGGGTGAAACCTCGTATTTTGATCAAACTTTGTGCTGTTTTTAAATAAAGGTACGGTGTTTTTAAAAAAGACGCGATGTTTTGAATAAAGTCGCGACGTCTATAAAAAGGTTGCGATGTTTTGCCCCTTTGGATCTGTTTATCTAAAGGGTTGTTTTTATAGTGAAAAGTGAAAAGAAAATCTGAACGGAAAGCGCGGATTAAGGAACTATTGAGTAGCAATAAAGTTACTCAACTAAAGGGCCATTTAATTGAATAAATCTAACCGTTTCTAGAGGAAACGGTTAGATTTACGAGAGAAAGTTTATTCACTCGTATTTTTTTAAAACAATAGCCGCATTATGACCTCCAAAACCAAATGAGTTAGATAGCCCCATATTTATTTTCACTTGGCGAGCAACAGACGGTACATAATCTAGATCACATAATGGATCAGGTTTTTCTAAGTTAATTGTTGGAGGAACTATCTCTTCCTTTATGCTCATTGCTAAAGCAATTGCTTCAACTCCACCAGCTGCCCCTAACATATGACCAAGCATAGATTTATTAGCTGTTATTGGAATCTGATAAGCTAGCTTTCCAAATAGCTGCTTAATAGCCATCGTTTCAGAGATGTCCCCCACTTTTGTACTTGTTGCATGGGCACTAATAACATCAATTTCCTCAGGAGATATATTGGCATTTTTTAAAGCTGATCTCATTGCAAGATAGGCCCCTCTACCTTCTGGGTGTGTAGCTACCATATGGTGTGCATCTGAACTTGCACCATATCCAATGACTTCTGCATAAATCTTTGCCTCTCTACGTAAAGCATGAGATAAGGATTCTAAGATTAGAATTCCAGCTCCTTCTGACATGACAAATCCATCTCGATTTTCATCAAATGGACGACTAGCTTTAGTTGGATCGTCGTTTCTTGTTGATAATGCTGTAGCATTACCAAAGCTTGCTATTGATAAGTCTGTTATAGCTGCCTCTGTTCCACCCGCAAACATAACGTCAACTTCTCCAGAACGGATTAGTCTAAAGGCTTCTCCGATAGCTGTATTTCCAATTGCACATGCGGAAACAGGAGACATAGAAGGTCCCATGGCGTTCCATTGGATGCTAATTTGTGCAGCAGCAGCATTAGAAATCATGGCAGGTACTAGAGTTGGGCTGACTCTTCTTGGTCCCTTCTGTCTAAGCGCATCAATATTTTCAATTAAGGTTTCAAGTCCCCCTATACCTGAACCTACGTATACGCCTAACCTTTCTCCGTCTATACGTTTGAGGTCTAACTCAGAGTCTGTCCAAGCTTGTTCGGCTGCAGCCAAAGAAAATTGAGAAAAGCGATCTAAACGTCTTACTTCTTTCTTTCCAAAAATTTCATCTGCATCAAAATCTCGTATGACACCTGCAATTTTTGCCTTATGATTAGTAACATCAAATGTATCAATAAGGGATATACCAGACTCTCCGTTAATCAGATTGTTCCAAAATGTCTTGAGGTTGTTTCCTATAGGAGAGACTACTCCCATACCTGTAATCACAACTCTTTCCACTGTTCATCACTCCAAATCAATAATATACTTGTATTTTACAGTCACTTTATCCTATTACAAGTGATTGTTTATCCTGGTATAATTACCACTAGGTTAAATTGGTATGATGAGGAGTTTTAAAAATGAATGATAAAACTAGGCTTGAAGCTTTGTCGACATTCTTAAAAGCTAAGCGTGCTCAAATTAAGCCAGAGTCAATTGGTTTGCCTGTCGGAACCCGGAGAAGGACACCTGGGTTACGAAGAGAAGAGGTTGCACAACTAGCAGGTGTAAGTACCACTTGGTATACATGGCTAGAGCAGGGAAGAGATATAAAAGTTTCTTCAATCGTATTTGATTGTATTTCTACAGCTTTGCAATTAAATAATGATGAAAGAGACTACTTATATGACCTGGCATTAGAAGCAAAATCGGAAATTACACATCCAAAAAAGGATCAATCAGAGCTTAGCCCTTCTTTAAAACGAATACTAGCTGAATTAACATATTGTCCGACTATCATTACGGATCGACATTGCCATATTGTGGGCTGGAATCCTGCAGCTGCTCATGTTTTTTTAGATTTTGAACAAATACCGAATGATCAAAGAAATTTGATTCGTTTAGTGTTCACCAGAAAAGAATTCAAAGCATTGGCCGTCAATTGGGAACATTTTGCGAAAGGTTTTCTTGCCATTTTCCGTACCTATTATGGACACTATTTAGGCGATGAATGGTACAACCAATTTATTAAAGAAATGAGTCATTCACATCCAAAATTCCAAGATTTATGGCTAGAAAGTCAAGTGAGTAAGGCTCCAGAAATGATAATTGAATTCAGACATGCTAAATCAGGCAAAATGTTGTTTAATTTAACTTCTCTCCAAGTTCAAGGTGATATGGATTTACGGTGCAGTATCTATACACCAGTAGAGGAAACTGATACAGAAAATAAATTAAAGCGATTAATGAAGAGGGTTTCCGTTGAAAATTAATAAAGTAATTTCGTTATTCCATTATAGGTCGCGATTGTTGAGCAAACACAGGTAGAAAATGATCAAACTTTTTTATAAAACCGATACTTAAATCTGCTGGATATGAATCCATTTTGATCAATCTTTTTTCAAAATGGATTCTTTTTATTTATCGTAAAATACTGG
>NZ_JBFUKT010000234.1:0-4207 GCF_056400705.1 Paenisporosarcina sp. P5_A11 | reverse complement strand
CAGTAGAATAGGTAGAACTATTTAAGGAGGAATATAAATGTCGATTTTCAATAAAGTTTTAGCATCTGTTGGGATTGGAAATGCAAAAGTAGATACCAAATTAAGCGATTCAACTTTTATGGTGGGAGAAATGATTTCTGGCGTGACTGAGGTAGTTGGAGGTAACACTTCACAATCAGTTGACTCAATTTATATCAAGGTTTATACAACCTTTGAGCGAGAAGCGAATGACAAAAAGTATACGGATTCAATTGCGATTTATACACATAAAATTACTGAACCGTTTACGATTGGTGAACAAGAGAAAAAAGAATTTACTTTTTCTTTTAATCTGCCACTAAATACACCAGTAACGATGGGGAAAACACGTGTGTGGCTTCAAACTGGTCTAGATATCAAAAATGCTGTAGACCCTGGAGATAAAGACATGATTGAAATTAGACCCAATGCATTTATATCAGCAGGGTTGCAAGCTGCTCAGAATTTAGGATTAAAATTACGTAAAGTTGATTGTGAAGAAGCACCTCGTGCGTACCGAGGAATTACTAAATTTGTTCAGGAATATGAATTTATAGCGACAAGCGGACCGTTTAGAGGGAAATTTGACGAAATTGAATTGTCATTCATTCCTAAAGGATTAGATGAAGTGGAACTCCTGATTCAAGTAGATCGTCGGGTACGAGGGTTAGGAAGTTTATTTTCAGAGGCATTAAATATGGACGAATCGTATATACGTTTAACGTTGTCAAATTCTGATCTATCTACACTTGAGTCAAAAATACGTCAAGAAATTGCGCGATATGCATAACACATTTGCATCTCCTCTTAAAAAACAGTATGATAGTACGGAAATGTTAATAAAGTGAGGGTAAAAAAATGAGTGTTCATATTAATGCAAAAAAAGGCGATATCGCCGATACGATTTTACTACCAGGAGATCCTTTGCGTGCAAAATACATCGCAGAAACGTTTTTAGAAGACGTGGTTCAATACAATGAAGTTCGTAACATGTTTGGATACACAGGAACTTACAAAGGCAAGCGTATTTCTGTTCAAGGAACAGGAATGGGAGTTCCATCTATCTCTATTTACGTAACTGAATTAATGGCAGAATATGATGTTCAAAAATTAATTCGCGTGGGTACATGTGGCTCAATTCACAAAGATGTAAAACTTCGCGACGTAATTATTGCTCAAAGTGCTTCAACTGATTCGAAAATGAATGAAATCATTTTCAATGGTATTAACTTTGCACCAACAGCTAATTTTGACCTGTTATTAAAAGCGTATAATGCAGGAATTGAAAAAGGCTTAAATCTTAAAGTAGGAAATGTATTTACAGAAGACGTATTCTACAATGAGCATGCAGAGCATGAAAAATGGGCTCAATACGGTATCTTAGCGCTTGAAATGGAGTCTTCAGCACTTTATACTTTAGCAGCTAAGTTCGGTCGCCAAGCACTTTCAATTTTAACTGTAAGTGATCACTTATTGACTGGTGAAGTGACAACTTCAGAAGAACGTCAATTAACATTTAACGATATGATTGTAGTAGCATTAGACGCTGCGATTCAAGATTAATCAGTAATAAGTAAAGGCTGTCATCTGTTTTCTGACAGCCTTTTTCTTTCCGTTTAACAGTTTTAAGGGATAAAATATACATAAATAGTGAAGCATATTTTCTAATGTTTTCGAATTGAAAGTGGTGAATGATATGGATGAACAGAAAAAAGATCCTGAACAACAAGTAAATCAGTCAGACCCAGTTCAACATAATGGACCAGCAGGGAAATATATTCGGTTGAAGCCTTTCTTCTTTATCATGCTTATTTTTACTTTAATCTTAAGTACCGCAGGGCTAACGATTTTTGCTTTAACTTTTGGCGAAGATAAAGTAGTTGAAGTAGGTTCTCAAGAAAGACGAGAGTTTCAAAAGCTGTACCAAGCATATGACAAGTTGAATGCTGGATACTACGCAGATATTGATCAAGATTCATTAGTGAATGGTGCAATCAATGGGATGATTGATGCTTTGGAAGATCCTTATTCGGATTACATGAATCAGGATGAAGCTGCCCAATTTGAAGAAAGTATCTCTTCAAGTTTCCAAGGGATTGGTGCTGAAATACGAGAACGTAATGGAATGATTTCAGTTGTGTCACCTATTAAAAACTCACCAGCTGAAAAAGCGGGGATTTTGACAAATGACAATATTATCGCTGTCGATGGTAAAAACATTCAAGGTATGGGTGCATCAGAAGCTGTATTGTTAATTCGTGGTAAAAAAGGAACGGAAGTCACCTTAACCATYCAACGTGGTGAAATGACTGAGCCATTAGAAATTAAAATTGTCCGTGATGAAATACCAATAGAAACTGTTTATGCTAAAATACTCGATGACAAGGTAGCGCATATTCAAATTACAAGTTTCTCACAAAACACATACGATGAATTACTGGCAGCTCTTACTGATATGGAAGAAGCCGGAATGAAAGCGTTGGTTCTCGACGTAAGACAAAATCCAGGTGGACTATTAACATCAGCCATCGATATTTCTAATTTGTTTGTTGAAGAAGGTAAACCTTTGTTCCAAACTCAAGAAAAAGGCAAAAAAGCAGAAATTTTCTTAGCTACCGATGGAAAGAAATTAAAAGTTCCAGTCTCATTATTAATTGATGAAGGAAGTGCTTCTGCTTCAGAAATTTTAGCAGCTGCTATGAGTGAATCTGCTGGAACACAACTTGTCGGATTGAATTCATTTGGTAAAGGGACCGTACAAACAGCAAATGAATTAAAAGATGGATCGAATATGAAATTCACAACTGCTAAATGGTTAACACCTGATGGCAACTGGATTCATGAAAAAGGAATAGCTCCGGATGTGAAAGTGGACTATCCCACATACTCGAAATTGCCATATTTGGATGCATCAATCGAAATTAAAAATGGCGTCTTATCAGATCAAGTTAAAGCTTCAGAAGAGATGCTTACCGCTATTGGCATAGATAGTGGTAAAGTGGATGGATTATTCGATGATCAAACAGAAGCTGCAGTTAAGCAATTGCAAAAAGAAGCGAAACTCAAGGAAACAGGTATTTTAACTGGGGAGACGACTTACGCTTTAATGGACCGCTTACGCTTGAAAATTGAAAAAGATGATCCACAGTTATTAAAAGCTAAAGAACTATTATTAAAAGACTTAGCAAAATAAACAAAAGCTGGCCTGCAAGTTGAGGCCGGCTTTTTTCATAAGAAAGGATGATTAATTTGAAGGATGTTTATTTATTTAGTGGCTTTTTAGGAAGCGGGAAGACATCTTTACTAACTGATACGATCCGTCAATTAAAAGAAAAAGGATTAAAACCTGCTGTACTAATGAATGAGTTGGGGAAACTTCCATTTGATTCACAAGCTGTTGAGGAAGATATACCTTTAAAAGAAATGTTAGAAGGCTGTATCTGTTGTTCCGGTTCTGAGAAAACCGAAGCACAGCTTCAAACTTTATTAACTGGTGAAAATTTTGATGTACTCATTATTGAAACGACAGGTGCAGCTCACCCAGTCGAAGCATTAGACGCTGTCTATTCCCCATTGTTTGCAAAGCAACTGAATGTAAAAGGGATCGTGACGGTCGTAGATAGCATTAGGTGGCTTGATAGACACTTACTGCCGCCACAAATGCGCTCTCTATTTTTAGAACAAATTCGTCATGCCCATCTATTATTAGCAAATAAAATGGATTTATTATCTGAAGCACAACAAGCAAAGGTAACTTTTGAATTACAAAGTTTTAATCCATCAGCTACATTAATTCAAACTTCACATGGTAAATGCCCTTTATCTATTTTAGAGAGGTTGGCAGGTACAGTTAGTGAGAAGGACGTTACCCAAGCTAGAATAGGACAAGAACTTGCATTATCAACACGATTGGTTTCATTTAAGCATGCTGTCGATAAGGACGCTTTTGAAGAGTGGTTACGTACATTACCAACTTCTATCTATAGAATGAAAGGCTATGTCCCTATTAATGGAATTAAAAATCCAATGCTTTTTCAATATTCATATGGGATGGTCCAATGGCTACCTKAATATGTGAAGATGGAGCCAACTATTGTAATCATTGGAGAACAACTCGCGCATCTAAATATTCCCGGAAGTGAGTGATTACTTATGAATGAAATCATTCAAGCATATCAAACCCTATTTC
>NZ_JBFUKT010000233.1:0-4218 GCF_056400705.1 Paenisporosarcina sp. P5_A11 | reverse complement strand
TCCTTTCACTGCACTATTATTTGATAACTGAACAACAATATTTTTTCCAATAATTGACGTTAATGTTTGATACACATACGGATCGTAACTGCTGACGTACTCCACCGATTGCTGTGGTTGACCATTCATTAAATTCACACTCCTTTCAATCAATAGTCATAGTGTATGGAAGAAGAAGTTTTATTGTGAATGCAGGTAATTCATAATTAAAGTTGGATTTTATTCATTCGAAATAGGTCTTTATTTCTGCTATTTCTTCAATTCACTCGCACGAGATACTAAAAAATTTCTCATATACTTTTCCAAAAACAACTTATCGGCTAGTTGTCCGATGATGCCAAAAGGAGATTTATATTCAAAAATATCCTTCATAATCGTTCCGTAGCCATTCTCAATAAATTCGTGTGTATGCGTAAAAGAATGAAAAGCATCTTTTACCATGACGTCAGTAAATGACTGTGGTTCTTCTATCTCCGAAATCTTGGCTGTTAATCTTTGTTTCACTCCCAAGTGACTTCATCACCCTTCTTCAAAAATCCCTCTGTAGTGCCATCGACTGCTCGTTCTTTCGTTTGAGATGTTGTCTTCGTATGGATTTCTACGTTGCGAGCAAAATCGAAACATACTTCGACTGGTGCTTCTATGTAAGTTTCGATTATTATGATTGGCACCATGAAAAACTCCTTTTTGCGAGCAATTTTCTACCATCCAATTTCACACGTTAATCAATAGGTCTCTCACTAAGGGTTTTGTTCTCCGTTTAAAGTCGAATTTTGCTCAGTTTTGTGAAACTTTGAAACTTCAATTGTTCTGCAGTATCCCTAATGTTATAATAACAAACATTCAAACTATTTCGACATTCGAAAGGAGCTTATTATGAAAAACCAATTATTCGAAAAACTGGATACTGCTTTTGAGGAAATGCAAATCATTCGCCGATATCTACATATGCATCCAGAAGTTTCTTTCCAAGAAACCAATACAGCAAAATATATACAAGATTTTTATGCTGAACTAGGTATTGATTTCACTCCAAATGTTGGTGGAAATGGTGTAGTTGCTCGTGTAAAAGGTGCACTACCCGGCAAAACTGTGGCTTTACGAGCAGACTTTGATGCATTACCCATCCAAGATGAAAAAGAAGTTGAGTACAAATCGACGATCCCAGGTGTTATGCATGCATGTGGTCACGATGGTCATACCGCTACGTTATTGGTTCTAGGAAGAACATTGCATGAAATGCGTGAACAACTATCTGGTGAGTATGTTCTTATACATCAACATGCTGAAGAGTATGCCCCAGGTGGAGCAAAACCGATGATAGAAGCCGGATGTTTAGAAGGTGTCGATGCGATTTTTGGAACTCATTTATGGTCATTGACTCCTGCTGGGACGATTGAATATCGCGTTGGGCCAGTAATGGCTGCGGCAGATCGATTCGAAATCACCATTCAAGGACGTGGCGGACATGGAGCAAGCCCCCACCAAACTAAAGATTCAATCGTCATTGGTGCTCAACTCGTCACAAACTTACAACAAATCGTATCTCGTCGCGTAAATCCCGTGGAATCAGCTGTATTGTCTGTTGGTTCATTCGTTGCTCACAACGCATTTAACGTAATCGCAGATTCGGCGAAGTTAATCGGCACAGTTCGCACATTCAACCCCGAAGTTCGTGACTTAATCGAAAAAGAAATGGAACGTGTTATACAAGGTACGTGTCTTACGAATGATTGCACATATGAATTCTTATTCGAACGCGGATATAACGCTGTCGTTAACCATGAAACTGAAACACAGTTCCTAAAAGAAGTAGCAGAACAAATACCCGGTGTTAGCGATGTTCTTGAATCTGACCAACACATGGGCGGTGAAGATTTTGCTTATTACTTAGAAAAGGTTCCAGGCACTTTCTTCTTCACTGGGGCTCAGCCAAAAGGTGAAGTATTCCCACATCATCATCCGAAGTTTGATTTTGACGAAGGCGCTATGTTAATCGCAGCAAAAACGCTAGGAGCAGCAGTTGTAGATTATCAAGAAGTAAAATAATAAGTTGCCCGACACCTTTTATCAGGTGTCGGGTTTTCTTTTTGTAACTTATTATCGAAATGGATATAAAGAGCCTTTAAGGATGACTTCATTAATAACAGGTTACTTTAAAATGAGCTATCTTTATCAGGAGAATGATTGACCATTGACCCATAATTCGAATAATCGAGGGTTATAGGCATATTATTAAAAAACAACTGTGTAATCGGAGGCTCAGAATGAGAAGGTCTAATAAAGGAGTATTGCTGCTAGGTTTCGCATTATTTTGTATTGTCGTCTTGGTTATTATCCTATCGTCCCTAACATCTGAATCTGACCAGGACCTTTACCTCCGTGATGTACAGGAGGTTGAAACCGTCACTAGTAAAATGATTGATGCAAACTTTCAACAGGAGCTCATTACTAAATTAAAAGATGAAGGATATAAACCTACCGGGAGTATTGCTTACACGATTTTTAGTTTGGATAAAAAAGAAATCACGATTGTTTTACATGGAATCGATACAAGCCGAAAAAAAGCTGAAAAATATATTGAGCAACTAACAAATCAACTTTCTACTTCTTTAGGTTTAGGTACGTTTAAAGTAAAAGTTGTAGAAGATAAGGACTAGGATCCAAAGAAATACCAATTACCTATTGGAAAGGATGTATACATGGACTTGCCAGTTTCAGTTGGCTACAAATCACTTCAAAAACAAACGCCAAAAGTTACCGTTTRTTATCCATTCGTAATAGGTTTGGCCAATCATCAGGCTGAATTAAAGATAAACTCAACCATTGTTTCTACATTAAATAAAACAATGATTGAGCTTGGGTATCATGATTCAAACCTTCAAGAGATGGTTGGAGAATTTGAAATCAAAACAAATGAAAGGAACATATTTAGTTTGACTCTAACTGTGTATTCGTTCACAGGTGGCGCACACGGCATGACCATAGTTAAATCCCTATCGTTTGATGTAACAACAGGGAAACAGTACGAATTAAAGGACTTATTCAAACCAGATAGTGATTACGTCACGGCTTTATCGTCAATTATTCAACAGAAAATTAAAGATTGGGAAATCCAACTTCTTGGTGAATTCACTAAAATTAGACCCGATCAAGATTTCTACCTTGCTGACCATTCCCTGGTTATTTATTTCCAACTCTATGAAATCACGCCCTACGTTTGGGGATTCCCATATTTCCCTATTCCCATCCTCGACATTCAAGATATCATTCAGCCAAATGGGCCGCTTGAAAAATTATTACCTTTTTGATTTATTAAGAATAACTTCAATTCACACGCTTAACGCTCAAATAATAATGGTCTCATACCCCTGAATCTATAGGGATATGAGACCATTTACTATTTTCATTATTATTTACTCATCCGTAAGGTAATCTCACTTACAATCAATACAACGATAGGCAATGCGTATAAACTTGCTTGCTCCACACCAACAATCACTAAAGTCACTAGCACAATCAAAGCTTGTAAAACTTGAACCACTCGCACCAGTTTTAAAATACCATTGTTTCTTGCATTTTCTGCAATTGGGAAAAGCATATCCATCCGGAATTCACTAGATGCTGACAGTGCTTGCTTGATTTGAATCGCAGAAGCAAATGCTAACGCTCCAACAAAAATCATCACAACAATAGGAATGCCAATAAATGCTGCACCTATAGCTGACAGTAAAGTTAATCGTAACCATAAGTAAAACGTATCATCAGTACGAACGAAAGTTCTGAATACTAAATAGTCTTGAGCATTCTTCTGATGACTTGGCACTAATCGGTACAATCCATTAAGCCATGGACGACGGTGAATGCTTCCTTGTATATGAGGTACATCTGTAAAATAATTAGCAAATCGATAGAAACGTAACATCCGATTTTGTTCCATTTTCACGAAGTGCTCATATGGGAAAGGTTGTCCTTTCAGTTGACGGCTCCAGGAAATAAAATAAAATACAACAGGTATAATTAGTAACAACATATACAATGGATTCATTGTAAAGGCACTAGCAAGTACAGCGATAGAAATAAATGCACGTACAATGCGATCTCCCCATACCCCTTGCCCTCGGTTCGCCCATCTGAATGCAAACTCTACTTGCACGTTCCACCATTTCAATAGCAACATAATGATAAATACAAGACCTAGTGTTTTAGGCTTTAGGC
>NZ_JBFUKT010000232.1:0-4242 GCF_056400705.1 Paenisporosarcina sp. P5_A11 | reverse complement strand
CTAAAAGATAATCAAAAAATAAAAGCTAGTATGTTAAAAGATGAGTTGGAATTAGAGAAGTTAAAACATGAAAATTTTATCGTAGAAACTGAAAAGATGCGTCTTGAATTAGAAACGATGAAAGTAGATTACACAAAAACAGCAGTGCCAGTTCTTTGGGAGGTCCAAGGAGAGAAGACAAACATTTGATTAATTAAATAAAGTCGCACAATGTTTTCATATTGTGCGACTTTATTAATTATTAAAAAGAAAAAGCAGTTTCTCACGATGAGAAACTGCTGAATTTGCTCCACAAATATTAATATAATTTACCTTGTTTGTATAAGACAGTTGAAAGACGAGTAACAGAGTGAATATAGCAATTTTGTCGAAGAGGGAATGGATCTCCGAAATATTGTGGCAGAATTAAATCCATCGTTGTCTGCATTTTCACAAGTAATTGTTTGTACACTTCTTCTTCAGTAAAGAACTGTGTTTCACGACCTTGTAACCATTCTAAATAGGAAACAATTACACCCCCTGCATTTGCTAAGATGTCGGGAATGATAATTACACCTTTTTGGCTAAGATAATCATCTGCTTCAGTTGTCGTTGGAGCATTTGCGCCCTCAACAATAATGCGGGCTTTAACTTCTTCTTTATTTTGATCATTTAATTGATTTTCAAGTGCTGCAAGGAATAATACACCAACATCCATCGTTAATATGTCTTCGCGAGGTTGAATGACAGCACTCACTGTTATTTCTTTTAATTGTTCTTCCGTAGTTGGCAAATCACCACGATTTTTTGCTGTAAATTCAACAAGTGCAGGAATATCTAGTCCATCTGCGTTATATAAAGTTACCTTTCGATCGCTGACAGCAACCACTTTGTTTTGTGAATTTTGACAACGATATGCTTCTAAAGCAGTAATTGAACCAACATTACCAAACCCTTGGATAGCAATTGTTAATGGTTTATTTATAAATTCAAGGGCTGTTTTTGCAAAAGGATTTGTTGAAACTGCTAATGACTTCTCGTTTGCTGTGACATAGTCATGTATTAAATAACGGAATGTAAAGTATACGCCTTTCCCAGTTGCTTCTCGACGACCTAAAGATCCACCATTTACTACGCTTTTTCCTGTGAAACTTCCTAAATACGGACTACCTGGGTTGATTTTTTTATATTCCGCCATCATCCAGTCCATTTCGCGTTCTCCAGAGCCAACATCCGGTGCGGGAATATCATTATCTGGCCCAATTACGTTATTGAAATAACGAACGTACTTTATGCAAATCCGTTGCAACTCTTGTTCCGAAAATGCTTTAGGGTCAATGACGATTCCACCCTTGCCTCCACCAAATGGGACGTTATGAAGAGCGTTTTTTAACGTCATTAAAAATGCTAAATTAACAACTTCCTCTTCATTAACACTTTCATGAAAACGAATACCGCCTTTATAAGGACCTAACGCATTATTATGATGTACGCGATATGAGGGGATTCGTACCACTTCGCCATCTTTTAAAGGTACACGTAAAAATGACTTATGTATTTGATTCGGTGTTGAAAGAATAGCATTGAGTGAGGTGAATGCTGTTTTGCGCATGTCTCCTTGTAATTCAGGTAAAAACGTTTCATTACTCAATAATGCATTCAAAGACTGTTGGACGATGGATCTTGTTTGTTCTTCCATAGAAAAGCACCTCCGGTTATAATTTGTCTACCCTATTTATACCCTTAGCATTGTCATGTAAACGGATAAAACCCATCAGCAAAAGCTAGTGGGTCATTAACCAAATTATCAAGCTACAGAAGTTCTTTGCAATAGAATATTAGACAATTTTTAGGGTAATTTATAAGTGTAGATTAGTTCAATTAGTGCAAGGTGTTTAGTTCTTCCTTTTTTTGATCTAACTCCTTCTGAAGTGAAAGAATAGGATCTGTTTGTCCTTGATTTTTGAGAGCATTTTCGACTGCCCGATCAGCATGCTCTATCTTTTTTTGTGCTTCTTGAATAAATTGCTCTGTGGGATTCGTAAAAGCTTTACTAACAGCTATCGAGACATTGTCCACAGAATTGGTCAATTGTCCAATGACTGTATCTTCTTTCCAGCTCATTTTCGTGTGATCTTCCATAGCGAAGTCCTCCTTAGGTTCGTCCGAGAAATCAATACGTTCTTACTATGGCAAATTAGCTCGAGATTATGCATGAAAAATTCGAATAGACATTAATTTAGACAAAAAAAGACGTAAGATGATTGTTCATCTTACGTCTTTTTGTCGTTACCACAATGTTGGTTTAATGACCATTAAAGCGAGCATCAATGCCAATAAGGTTATATAAACCCATGTAGCTTTGTAAAGTTTAGCGATCAATTTCAAACGGTCAATACCAGGGATAACAAACTTTTTGAGGGTACTTGAAAATCCACGGGCAAGGAAGAAAATTGAGACCACCATAAGACCGATTGTCATCACAATCCAAGAAGTACTCCAAGGCCAAGGTCCGAGGTAAACTAGTAAAATACCTGAGACAACGAGAACGTGACCCGCATGTTTAATTAGACGGACCACAGAGCGGAAAATCGCTATGTAAGATGTCTCAAGTATCGCATCGGCTTCGCGCATCTTTTTTAAGATTGCAAACAATACGAAAAGTGGACCAACTGAAATCGCGGCACTTAGAACATGGATGAAAACTATAAAAACATACCAATCAATCATTGTTTATTTTTTTACTGGGCTGAATTCATGCACCCATACCGTCATTGTTGGCAACCAAGGCATACCCGGATGGTAGGATAAAATAGATTGTTTATAGTCTTCTACGGATGTGAAGCCTTCTTGTTTTGCATGTTCATCTGTTAAATCACCAAGTGATTGAATATACACAGCATCAACAATAAATGACGTACCTTTAAGTTCCATAATTTCACCAATATCTGCATAACGACCGTTACGACGAGTAGCGGTTTTTTGTCCTTGTAATACTTTCTCAACATCAGACTCCATTGTCACTAAACGTTCTACAGAACACGTTTTTGGAGGTAAATTTACTTCGTTTTGGTTCGTCATTTTAAATTCCGCCTTTTTGTTTAAGTTAGTTTAATTTGGATGTTGGGTATCTTGTTAGTAAACATTCAATATTAGTGTACACGCTAAATAGAATTTGAACCATGATTTAATGAAGTAAATTTAATGAGTTTTGAAGGGGGATTATATATGAAAGTAGAAACTTCCGAAACAGTATTGGCAAAAAGTACTGTAAACCGTATTGAAGAAATTGCAGGAACATTTCCAGGTTATCGTCGTGCGCATGCAAAAGGGATGTTATATGAAGCTACATTTACGCCAACTGGTGAAGCCTCAGCGTTTACGACAGCCTCTCACTTAAGAGATACTGAAGTTCAAGCAATTGTTCGTTTTTCAAATAGCTCACCGAACCCATCAACTGCCGATGCTCTTGCTGCAGTAAAAGGAATGTCTGTACAATTCCAATTACCAAATGATGCTGTAACTAATTTAGTGAGTATTACATTACCAATCTTTGTCACGAAATCTCCACAAATATTCTTTGATATATTAAATACAGTGAAATCGTTTAAGAATGGAAAGCCCCATTTTAAAGATATGGTTAACCTTTTTGCATCCTATCCAGAAAGTCGAGCAGCCTTTCAAATGATACGCAAACTTAAACATACAAAAAGTTACGCTACAGGTCGCTATTACGCAGTGCATGCATTTTATTTAGTAAATGAACAGGGCTTTAGAACACCCGTAAAGTTCGAATGGGAACCCGAAGCTGGTATAGAAACATTGTCAATTAAGGAAGCTATATCTTTACCATCAGATTATTTAGGAATAGAAATGAGCGAACGTGTAAAGCTAGAAGAAGTTCGATTTCGATTACAAATTGTCATAGGAGAACAAGGTGATTCTACTGATGATCCGACAAAAGAATGGCCAAAGGATCGACAACGAATTAGTGCAGGAGTATTGCGAGTGAAAACAAAAGCCATTGTAGATCAAGATCACTTTGTCTTTGATCCGACTGTTTTACCTCCGGGTATCGAAAGTTCGGATGACGAAATCCTATCTTTTCGTAAAGATGCGTATTCTGTTTCCTATGATAGACGGAAAAAAGGCCAATAACAGTAAGATATACACATTATGAAGCAAACTATCCACAAAATGTGTATAAAATTCAGAAAACGAGACGTTATCCACATGTGGATAACGTCTCGTTTTCTGAATTTT
>NZ_JBFUKT010000231.1:0-4282 GCF_056400705.1 Paenisporosarcina sp. P5_A11 | reverse complement strand
CTTGGAACAAAACTTTATCTAATCTATTATACCTATATAAATAAATTGGAAAATAGTTACTAAATATCAATTCTGAAAACTCTGAACATTTACGACAAATTTTGACAAAAAATAGTCTGTCAATCTTATATAGTTTTAGTAACAACATGAGATTCAAGATTTGCACCATTGAGACTGTTTACCTAAATTGATCGTTAGGGAAAGGGGGGAAAGGTGTTTTTATGTGGTCCTTTTTAAGTAAACGTAAAAAGGATCAGCTTTACGAAGTGTGAAAAATGGTTAAAATAATAGGGGGAAAAAAGATGACGAAGAAAAAAAATTCTAAAAAATCGTTCAGCATTGCTGTTTCCTTACTTATGACGTTGTCACTAATTGCACCTGGAGTCGCGAGTGCAGGAACAACTAGTAAGCTTCACCAGTCGGTCAATAACACGAACTTAATGGCAAAAGAAAAGATGAGCAATCGGTTACTAGCAAATTTTAAAGAAGATGAAAAAGTCACCTTCTTAATTAAGTTCAAAGAGAAAGTGGATACGAAGAAAATTGCCGCTTCCGCTAAGAAAAGTTCAGAAAAAGCAAATTTACCATCAAAAAAATCGTTACTAGTTAAACGTTCTGCGATTGTATCTGAATTGAAAGCAACTTCTCTTCAGGAACAGCAAAATGTAAAACATTATCTTGAAGAAGAAGAAGCTAAAGGAAATGTTAAGGATATTAATTCTTATTATATTGTAAATGGGATGGCTGTAACAGCAACGAAAGAAGTTGCAGAAAAGGTAGCATCATTTGCAGAAGTTGAAAAAGTGCTTCCAAATGAAAAGCGTCAACTTTTCACAACGAAAACGAAAGATGCTGTGACACCTAAATCTGAAATTGCCAATGTTGAATGGAATGTTGCGAGAGTTAAAGCTCCCGACGTTTGGGCGATGGGTATTGATGGAGCTGGTACTGTAGTAGCGAGCATCGATACAGGTGTTCAGTGGGATCATCCAGCATTAAAAGAAAAATACCGTGGTTATAATTCTTCAACAGGTCAAACAGATCATGACTTTAACTGGTTTGACGCTACAGCTGGACAAGCTACACCTTATGATGATCATGGTCATGGTACTCACGTGACTGGAACAATGGTAGGTAGTGAAAAAAACGGTTCCAACCAGGTTGGAGTAGCTCCTGGTGCTAAATTCATTTCTGTAAAAGCTTTTACTCCAGATGGTGGTACAGATGCGGATTTATTAGAAGCTGCACAATGGATTTTAGCACCAACAGATTCTGAAGGAAATGCACGCGTAGACTTAGCACCAGATGTTGTAAACAACTCGTGGGGCGGTGGTCCAGGTCTTGACGAATGGTATCGTGATGTAGTCAAAAACTGGCGTGCAGCAGAAATTTTCCCTGAATTTTCAGCAGGAAACACGACGCTTAGCAATCCAGGTGGTCCTGGTTCGGTTGCATCACCTGCAAACTACCCTGAATCATTTGCTACGGGTGCGACTGATATTAACAATGTAGTAGGAAGTTTCTCATTAAGAGGACCTTCACCTTATGCTGAGATCAAACCGGATATTTCGGCTCCTGGCGTAAACATCCGTTCTTCTGTACCAGGTGGTGTGTATGAAGGGGGATGGAATGGCACATCAATGTCTGGACCAGCAATATCAGCTGTTGCAGCATTGTTACGTCAAGTAAACGCTGATTTGAGCGTTGATGAAATGGAACAGATTTTACTTGACACAGCAATTCCATTAACTGACGCGCAATATCCAGAAACACCGAATCATGGTTATGGATATGGTTTAGTTGATGCTTATGAAGCAGTATCTTCAATCATGAATGGTATTGGGAAAATCGGAGGGCAAGTTACTAAACAAGGGGACGATGATGAAGCTCCTGCTTTTGAACATAGTTCTCCTAGAGAAACATATGAAGGAATGGATTTAGACTTGACGATTTCTGTAAGGGATAATGTCAGCGTTGCATCAGTAGAATTAAATTATCTAGATGAAAATAGTGAATGGCAAACAGTAGAAGCAGCTCGTCAATCTGGTGACTTCAAGTCTGGGGATTACGCTGCGACGATTCCTGGAGCTTCTATAACAGGTGATTCATTAACTTACAAATGGGCAATCAATGATTTCGGAAATAACGAAGTCAACAGTGAAGAATATACAGTTGAAGTGAATCCGGGTATTACGGTTGGTTACTTTGAAGATTTTGAAACCGCTGCAACAGGCTGGAGTTCATTCGGAGATATGAACAGCTGGGAGTGGGGAGTTCCAACTTCCGGACCAGGAAATGCGGCATCTGGTGATAAAGTATATGCAACGAATTTAGATGGCAAGTATGACAATAACATGAACGCAACACTCGTGCTACCTCCAGTAGATCTGCCGGAAGGTAATTCGTACCTGCAGTTTAAACACTGGCATGACTTTGAGCAAGGATCACTAGGAACAGCTTTTGATTACGGTCATGTTTTTATTTCCACAGACCAACAAGAGTGGACTCAATTACAGAAGTACAAAGGTGTTTCAGGATCATGGTTAAATGGTGAAGTAGACTTGTCAGCTTATAGCGGTCAACGTGTTTACTTGGCATTTAATGCATTCTCCGATGGCAGTGTTGCAAAAGACGGTTGGTATATTGATGATATTGCATTAGCAGATAGTTCGCAAACTGGTAATGTTGCAAAAGGTGAAAAGAATGACAAGAAAGACAATGAAATTGGCCTTGGCGTAATCAAAGGTGATGATAAATCTGCAGCAAAAAAAGCGATTGATCCGACAAAAATTCGACCTGCTATGCCTAAAAAAGAAGAAAACCCAGTGTCAGATTCGCCAAACAATCCGACACTATTACCTTTAGGCGCTCAAGTCAGTGTGCTTGAATCAGGGCGTTCGGTTTATACTAACCCTGCAGATGGCTCATATTCAATAACGCATGCTCCAGGAACATTCAGAGTGAAAGCAGAAGCTTACGGTCACCACTCTAAGCAACAAACGGTGGAAGTTGCAGCTGATGAAACAGCGCAAGCGAATTTCACTTTGGATGAAATAGCACAAAATGTAGTGCGTGGGAAAATTACTGATGAATCGACAGGAGAAGGAATTGAAGGAGCAACAATTCTTCTTGTTGAAGATGCCAATATCACTCCTGTAGTAACAGATGAATCCGGTAACTACTCAATCACTGCTTATGAAGGAGACTACACTCTAAAAGTTATTGCTCGTGGCTATCATGGCCAAGAAGCACCAGTCACAATCGGTGCAGATGCACTTGATTTAAGTCTTGCTCTTGAGCCGTTCTACACATATCCAGGCGGAGAAATTGGCTATGATGATGGAACAGCCGAAAATGCGCATGCTTTCAATGCAGCAGGCAATGCTTGGGGAGTAAAAATGTCTCTACCTGAAGGAAAAGAAAATGGCATTGTTACTGATGGTGTATTCCGCTTCTGGGATACGGAATGGCCTGTACCAGGTGGAACTAAATTTGCTGTAGAAGTATGGGATGCCACTGGTGCTGACGGTACACCAGGTAAGAAACTTGCAGGTCCTATAGATGCCACTGCACTACGTAACGGAGAATGGACAGTAGTCGACTTAACTGAACATAACATTGTTGTGAATGGCGACTTCTACATGGTTTACAGACAAACATTTGCCAATCCAAACACTCCAGGCCTTGCAACTGATGAAAATGGAACAAATGCAGAAAGAAGTTACCAAGCTGTTTCAGGTACATGGTCAGCTTYACCTGMAGARGAWGGAAACTACATGATCCGTGCACGWGTTAGTYATGAAGTAAATGCACCAGTTATTACTTCACCAACAGATGACTTAGCAACAAATGATCCAGCTATTACTATARAAGGAACTGCTTCACCTACTACAACTATTCAGTTGAAAAATAACGGTGARGMAGCAGGATCMGTAGTAGTAGGAGATGATGGTAAATTCGCCATCCMAACGRAATTAACAGAAGGTACAAATGAATTCACAGCAGTTTCTAAATTCGATGGTAGAGTTACAGGTGAATCTGCTCCTGTCTCGGTCATCTTGGACACAGTGAAACCTAACCTTACAATCGACAGCCCGAAAGACGGAGATAAAACAAACCGTGAAACGGTTATCGTAGAAGGTAGCGTCGAAGATGCAAACCTTGATTGGGTAAAAGTAAACGGTCAAAATGCATCAGTCGTAAATGGCAAATATTCGAAACGTATTCTATTGGATACCGGCGCAAATAAAATTACTGTTGTCGCAAGAGATAAAGCGAATAA
>NZ_JBFUKT010000230.1:0-4295 GCF_056400705.1 Paenisporosarcina sp. P5_A11 | reverse complement strand
CAATTAGTTTGCGAAAAATGTTTAAATAAATTCGAAAAAGCTGAAGAAAAAGATTGTAGGAACGAATGGATCGGTACCCATTATGAAGGTGCCCTTGATTCCGTTAATTCCATATACAACTACAATGACTGGATGAAACACGTTTATCAGCAGTATAAATTTCAATTAGACGTGGAACTCGCAAACATATTTACATCGGATTTTCTGCCATTACTTAAAGTTAAAGCGGAAATTGTTCCTATTCCTCTTCATCCGGACATGTTACTCGCACGGACTTTTTCCCAAGTTGATGAATTACTAAATGCTGCAAATGTTCCTTTTCATCATGTCTTGTCCAAAACATTAAATCACTCGCAAGTCGGAAAATCGAAAAAAGAACGAATCTCTACAGAATTAATTTTCACGGTTACGAAGGATGTTCAAAATCAAAATATTTTATTAGTCGATGATTTGTATACAACCGGCACTACATTGCACCATGCGGCCTATGTTTTAAAAAAAGCAGGAGCTAATACGGTTGATGCTTTGACGCTAATCCGCGCATGAAAAATTAATGGAAATGACTTCATTCGACAAATTACTAATTTATTTTTGGTTTGTTGAAGGAGTTATTAGGGGATAAGTAGAATAAGGTTAACATAGCCTTAATTAAAGGAGGAGTTTACATGTTAAATTATAATATCCGCGGTGAAAACGTTGAGGTAACTCCTGCGATTCGCGAACACGTTGAAAGCAAAATCAATAAAGTTGAACGCTATTTCAACGAAGAAATCCAAGCGAACGCAAATGTCAATTTAAAGGTATATAACGACAGTCAAACGAAAGTCGAAGTTACGATTCCGATGAAGAATTTAACGCTTCGTGCTGAAGAAAGACATAATGATATGTATGCAGCAGTCGACTTAATCGTCGATAAATTAGAGCGTCAAATTCGTAAATATAAAACTAAAGTAAATCGTAAGTTCCGTGAACGAGAAGGTGTTGGCGCATATTTTGCTAACGTGCAATCACCAGAACAAGCAACGCATCAAGAAGATAGTGAAGAAGATATCCATATTGTTCGTACAAAACAATTTGAATTGAAACCAATGGATCAAGAAGAAGCCGTTTTACAAATGGATATGCTTGGACATAATTTCTTCGTATTCACAGATTCTGAATCAGATGGAACACATATTGTCTATAAACGTAAAGATGGTAAGTACGGATTAATCGAAACTAACTAAATGAAAAGCTTGTAAAGAAAGCCCATATTCGTGGGCTTTCTTTTTTTGTCTTTATTGAAATACCTACTTTTTTATTTGTCGAATGAGGAGGAATTCAGTCGATTAAAGCGAATATTAAAACAGTAGATAGAATACATAATTCCGTTTCAAAAGGGGAGGGAATTATTTGATTAGCATACGGCTATGGGACAAATTTGGGTTACGAGGCAAGGTATTATTCGCAATGAGTGCCGTTGTCATTTCAATTCTGTTTATAATAGCTGCCTTTTCATACAATTATTCGAAAAAATTATTTGAGGGACATATAAAAGAAGAACTGGAAATGAAAAATGAAGTTGTTGCACAGGAAATTAATACTTTGTTAAAAGGTAAAAGAGGAATTGCAGAGCAACTTGGTGAATTAGAAGAATTAGATATGCAATTAGAAACCATACCTCAATTAATTGCGTCCTATGAAATTAACAATAACAAATATGTTTTATTAACTGAGCAAGGTCAAATTTTATTTGATGATGACAATATGTGGCCTGGATTAAAAAAGCTCAATATCTCCGATGATGTTGTTACCTTAGTTAACACATCTCAAGGCAACGTATATGTTGAAGTCCGAGAAATTAAAGGGACAGGTTGGCAAATGGTGAGTTATATACCCGCCATTAATGTTACTCACCCACTTCAAAATTATGCCAAGACTATTGGGTTGTCATGGATTATTGCAGCTGTTTTAATATTAATCATTTTGTCCATAATCTTGCGTAGTATGTTAAAAGATTTACCCATAATAGTGAAACATGTTCGCCAAATGGAACAAGGAAACTTAGGTTCGAATATGAATATTAATCGTAATGATGAGATTGGGGAAATTGCACAATCAATTGAGCAGATGGGGGAATTGTTAAATATACAAGTTCAAGAAATGGATTTCCAAGCTCGTTTTGATTCTTTAACAAGTTTACCAAACCGTTCATCAGTTCGACGTCAACTGGCAAAATGGATCGAGGATATACGAAATACTCCCCAAATGATTGCCGTTACTTTCTTAGATTTAGATCACTTTAAACAAATTAACGATTCGAAAGGTCACTCATACGGTGATGATCTTTTAATTCAAGTGGCAGAACGCATTCAACAATTATTACCTAAGCATAGTTATTTTGGTCGATTTGGTGGAGACGAGTTTATAATACTCTTGCATACGGAAAGAGAACATTTCCCTTTGATTCGAACGACACTGAATAATATACATGATGCATTTTCAAAAGCATTTTACTTAAATAAACAAGCTGTATTCGTAACACCTTCTATGGGGGTTTCCCTTTATCCGACAGATGCAGACGCATGTGAACAACTATTCGTAAACGCTGACACAGCTCTATATAAAGCGAAAGAGGCCGGCAGAAATAGAATTCTTTATTTTAATTATGAAATGAAAGAAGAGTTTGAAAATCAACATATGTTGGAACAAGGATTGCGTGAAGCTATTAAATTCAATCACTTTACGCTGGTTTATCAGCCACAATTCAATTTAAAAACAAATAGGACAGAAAGTTTGGAAGCGTTGCTACGCTGGCGTCATCCTGAATGGGGAATGATCTCTCCGGCAGAATTTATTCCTGTAGCCGAGAAATCAGGTAATATTTTAGTAATTGGTGATTGGGTGCTCGAAATGGCAATTCGGGAAATTAAAGAAATTCATCATCAATATCCATATGTTTCATCCATAGCAATAAATGTTAGCGCATTACAACTAAAAGAGATAGACTTCATTCACAGGCTAAAAACACTTTTGAGAAAGTATCAAGTAAATCCAAGTCTAATTGAAATTGAAATTACCGAGTCAATGTTTATAGATAGCGGAGAAGAAGTGCTACAAACTCTTCAAAAGATCCGAAAAATGGGTATCTCAATTGCCCTAGATGATTTTGGAACAGGTTATTCTTCATTAAATTATTTACGAATATTACCGATCAATCGAGTGAAAATTGATCAAAGTTTTGTTCAACAAATGGAAAATGACGTCAGAGTGCAAGCAATTGTTAAATCGGTCATAGACCTATCACACAATTTAGGATTTAATATTGTTGCAGAAGGGGTTGAAACAGTTAAACAACTGGAGCTCCTAATAGCAATGGAAACAGATATAATTCAAGGTTTTTACTACAGTAAACCACTTAATAAAGGGCAATTGCATACATTCTTAGATAACGACGTCACTTGATTTGTACAAGTCCGTTATTTGCACCCCTTTAGTAGCAGTGTTAAAATAAACCTTAGACTAAATGGGAAGTGAATTTAAATGCTTGGAGTATTAAATAAAGTATTTGACTTAAATAAGCGGGATTTAAAAAGATTAGAAAAAATTACTGATCAAGTTGAAGCGTTAGCAGAACAAACAGAAGCTTTAACTGATGATCAATTACGTGCAAAAACAGATGAATTTAAACAACGCTATGCTAGTGGGACTGTATTAGAAGATTTACAAGTTGAAGCGTTTGCAGTTGTAAGAGAAGCGGCAAGACGTGTATTCGGAATGTATCCTTTCCATGTTCAAATTATGGGAGCTGCAGCACTTCATGAAGGAAATATTGCTGAAATGAAAACTGGTGAAGGTAAAACATTAACATCTACAATGCCAGTTTATTTGAATGCAATTACTGGTAAAGGCGTTCATGTAGTGACGGTCAATGAGTATTTAGCGAGTCGTGATGCTGAAGAAATGGGTAAATTATATAATTTCTTAGGCTTAACTGTCGGTTTGAATTTAAATAGTTTGAATAAAGATGAAAAACGTGATGCATACGCTGCGGATATTACCTATACGACAAACAACGAATTAGGTTTCGATTATTTGCGCGATAATATGGTGTTATATAAAGAGGAACATGTTCAACGACCACTTTACTTTGCAGTAATCGATGAAGTTGACTCAATCTTAATTGATGAAGCACGTACGCCGTTGATCATTTCTGGAAATGCTGCTAAATCTGCTCAACTTTATCAGCAGTCAAATGCACTTGTGAAAGTACTTCGTAACGAAGAAGACTATTCATACGATGAATCGACTAAAGG
>NZ_JBFUKT010000229.1:0-4330 GCF_056400705.1 Paenisporosarcina sp. P5_A11 | reverse complement strand
ATAGACAGTAATTAAATAGGATTTTAAGAAACCTTAGCCCTTTATTTTATTGGGTTAAGGTTTTTTAATTACTTTTGAAATCAATCTCTCTGCGTTCAAAAGCATCAGTTCCATAAGGGGACATTAAATATCTGGCTGAGCTTATAATACGATCGGGGGCTTTTCTGGAATATCCATGCAGTGCGGATGTTCCAGGACGATCTTCAACAATCGGGCGCGATTGCTGAACAAGGAGCAGTAGCTTTTTTACTAGGATTGGATCTAAGCTTCGCTGGTACTACCCCATATGCAGTTAATAGAAGAATTGCGGGCAGATCGGGAACGGATGAAAGAAATGCAGGAGCGATTGAAGCGAATAGAGGAAGCCGATCAAGAGCGGGCAAAAGCAGATCGGGAGAGGTTTGATCGTATAGCAGAGCAGAGCATTTAAAGCAGCGGCAGCAAGTAAAAAAAGTTTTCTCTGGGTGTGCGGAAATAGGGGCAACTGGCCAAGCTCAAAATTATTTGGGTTTTAACTGGCCACTGCTTATGGGCAGTATAAGCATAATCTCTCTTGTAAACCTTCTAAGATTTCTTCTGGCACTTCCCTGACCTTGATATCCCCACCTAGGAAAAGTAGCCAATTTGTTATTTCGGTCAATTCTTCGGGCTTATTAACATTGATAAAAGTCTTTAGAATGGCTGTGGTTTGGTAAGGATTCGTATAGGAAATTGAAACTTTTAAAGGATGGTATTTTTTGAACTGGGCAATCGCTTTTGGACCAAGTTCAAGGACAAGGTTGATTACTTCTTCCTGCTTACTTAGTTTTTCTAAAATCTTTTTCTTACTTAATCTTTTTTTCGTCGGGTAGKGTTTGACACTGGTGAGATGCTCGACAGGAAAAATCTGCTTCTTTTCTTCCTTTAAGTCAAAGCCTTCAATCAGCCAAAGGCTTTTTTCATTATAAAGGTGCAAGAGATAAATTGGATAAGACTTTATTACCTTCTCTTCTTTGATGGTAATCAATAAATAGCTATCCAAAAGAAGGGTTTGGATGAGTTTTTCTAACATGGGATGGGGGAGGTCTGAAAGATCAAGTAGGTCGGGATTATTGGGGTTGGTCCCTTCAAAAAGCAAGATTTGATTTAAAAGAACAAGGTCATTTTGCTGGTTTTCTGAGATGAGGCCTAGTAATTTTTCAGCTAAAGACTGACGACTCTTTAGATAGGGGAGCTGTTGATTTCTTGTGGCCATAAAGGCAATAAAAAGAGCTTTGACCTCATTATCGGTAAAACGAACAACGGGCAGGACAGAGTTGTGCATGACAAAATAACCCCCATCCCTTCCAACTTCAGCGACAAGTGGCATCCCCATAGCCTCAATTTCTCTGATATCTCTAATAGCTGTCGAACGAGAGATGTTAAATTCTCGCATGATTTCAGAAATTGTAAAGTGAGCACGGTTGTTGATATACCGCATGATGATATTAATCCGTTCAACTTTTTTCATCGGGACTCCTAAACAGTATCATTTTTTGACATGATTTAAGGCTATCATAAACTTATCAAGTGAAGAAGACAATTCATTTGATTAATTTAAAAAAGAGGAGGGTTTTGAATATGGCAGATTATACCCTAGAAGAAAAAGACAGCTTTACCGTTTTAGGTTTTGGAACTGAGCTTAAGAGCGATTACACAGACTTTGCTGGCATAAATAAGGAAAAGTCAGACTTTTGGCAGGCCTTCAGCCAAGATGGAAGGCTTGACACTTTAAAAGCCATAGCCACAAATGACTACGTTTTTGCCGTGAACGAAGCGGTGAATAACAAGATGATGCATTATGCTGGCGTCATGACAGAGGCATCGGCACCAGAAGAAGCCAGAGTAATCCAATTTCCTAAGGGGGAATACCTGGTTGTCAATGGGGAAGGGAAGACGGCTGATGAATTGAATAATAAGCTTGCTGGCCTTGCCTTTGGTCAAGTTTTGCCAGAAGCAAAGAATTTTGCCTATGTTGGTGGGCCAAATGCAACGGTTGAGATGGGGCAGCGAAACGGCTTAGTTTTTGGTGAAATGTGGATTCCTGTTGTTAGGAAATAAAGAGATAAAAGGAGGGATGGAAATGTCCTATATCGTTGATTTTAAAAATGTGTCTACGGTTGGTTTAGAATCTTCACCTGTAGTAGAAGCGCTTGCTGGTTTACGTGCTAATGAAGCCCGTTACTTTATGAACAAATACAAGCATGAATTTACGGTTGTACCAGCTAGCGAAAGCCAGGAGACCCTTGATTATGTGAACCGAATTTTGAAAGAAGACCGCGAAATTGAGTTTGCGGCCAAACCTATAGAAACGTCGCGTTTTCAACTGGAAAATATCAAGTTTGCCTACGTCTTTTATGAGGATGGTCTTGAGGTCAACGTCATGTATACGGTTGATGGCCCTAAGAAACGGGCCGTTGGTTTTAAGCTTTCTGAGGGGATGGAGGTACCAAAGGAATTAGAAGGGAAGTTTAAGTTTGCTAGGCAGAAGTCTAAACTAGCTGGAACAATTCGGGGCTCGTATTTTGTAATTAAAGGAGAATATTAAAGTAAGCAAAAGCAAGCGCAAGTCCTTGTTATTCCATTAAAGGGCGCGATTGTGGAACAACACAGACAGAAAATGATCAAACTTTTTTATAAAACCAAACTTAAATCTGCTGAAAAAGAATCCATTTTGATCAATCTTTCTTCAAAATGGATTCTTTTAATTTATCGTAAAATATGGGGTTTCGCGGTATTTTTATTCAAACTTTATTCCAAAGCAACAGCTGACCATTTACCTGAACCGATATTGCCGTATCGTTTGATTAATCAGTTGGACTCTTGGATGATGACTTCTTTATTCAACTAACGGGGCAGGTTAGTTAAAGAAGCATAATCAAAGGATTTGGGTTATTTTTCCCATATACTGTATAATTGAATTAAGATAATATCGGTATCCGAATATTCAACTCTGGGGCAGTTTTAAAGAATTATTTTGGGGGGAAAGTTTTGTTATATTTATCTTTATTTATTGGTATCGTTTTAATTGTCATTATAACTAAACTTACGCAAATTTTTAAATTATCAAGCATCTGGGAGTTGATTGGTCAGATTAGTGCTTCACTTGTAATAATAATGGTCGGCAAACTTGATGTTAGTTATTTTAATCTAATTTATGGTAATCAAATCGAATTAGGATATTTAACGATTCCATTTTCTTTATTATTTATTGTAGGTTTTACAAATGTAATGAATATGGAAAAAGTGCAAAATCATTTAATATTACTGTTACCATGTGTTTCTTTAGTTTGTCTTTCTATATTGGCTTTCATCATGGGATATTCATTTGTTTCAATAACGGGGATTTGTGCTAGTTTAACGATTATGTTGATTCTGCTAAACGGCTATTATTCGGGTAAAGTATTTGTAGGTAGGACACTTACCACATCAATAGGTTTTATAATTGCAGTACTTTCACTAGCCCTTAAAACAGTTTATATTCCTTTATTTACGTTAGCACTACCTTTCGCTCTATATTATTTAATTCAAAATAAATTTACTTCTGTACAATCAATTACAATTAGCTCTTTAATGGGTATTCTATTTAGCGTATTAATGTTTATAGTCCCTTTAAATATATTATGGTATCTTGTTGTTGGGTTAACGGTCATTTTGGCTATCACGCAATTGTCTCGTAGATATCGCTTTATTTAGAAAAAAATTTCGATTACCGAATCTTAGGGAGCTTTATCAACAAAAAACTAAAGCCCATCTTCAACAAACTGGTGCTTTACTTCAAGAAGGAGTAAAGCATTTTTTGCATTTTTTCTTATTGCACTAACGGGGCAGGTTAGTTAAAGAAAGAAAAACATTGAAATTTTGTAGAAAGATAATCTATTGGAGAGATAGTTATGAAAATAAGAGCTGTTGAAAAAGAAGAATATAATTATACAGAAATTTTTGTTTGTGAAGTATTCAAAAACACGGGTCATGCAGATGGAGAATACGAAAAGGCTTGGCTAAAAAAGATTAGAGAAAAACAATATTATATTCCAGAGCTTGATTTAGTAGTTGAAGAAGAAGGAAAGATTATTGGACATTTTGTCCTCTCAAAGTTTCCAATTAGTAAAAAGCACGAAAATGAAGTGTTAATGCTATCACCAGTTTCAGTGGCAATTAATAAACAGCGTCAGGGTGTTGGTAAATACATGTTACGGGAAGGAATTAAATTAGCTTCTAATTTAGGATTTAAGGGGATTGTTGTTGAAGGAGATTTTCGTTATTATCAACGCTTTGGGTTTAGAACTTCAACTAAATTTGGTATATATGC
>NZ_JBFUKT010000228.1:0-4339 GCF_056400705.1 Paenisporosarcina sp. P5_A11 | reverse complement strand
GAACTATTGTTGTCAAGAGATGTTACGACGTAGCACTGGCTTCTTTATTTTTTTCCTTTTCTTCTTCTACTAATGAACGACGCAGGATTTTCCCTACCGCTGTTTTTGGTAACTCTTTTCTAAATTCATAGATTCGTGGAACTTTAAAGGATGCTAAGTGTTCCCTGCAGAATGTGTTTAACTCTTCTTCAGTAATTTGTTCATTTTCTTTTAAAACAATATAAGCTTTTACGGTTTCTCCACGATAAGCATCTGGAACACCTACAGCTACACATTCTTGAATAGACGGAAGTTCATACAATACTTCTTCGATTTCACGAGGATAAATATTGTATCCTCCCGCTATAATCATATCTTTCTTACGATCAACTACATAGAAATAACCTTTATCATCCATATACCCTAAGTCACCAGTCAATAACCAACCATCTCGCATTGTATGTGCAGTGTCTTCCGGACGATTCCAATAACCTTTCATAATTTGCGGACCACGAACACAAATCTCGCCAATTTCACCTACTGGCATTGGATCTGTAGAATCTACTTGGAAAATAGCTGCATCAGTATCTGGCCATGGAACTCCAACAGATCCTTTAATTCGGTCATTCGCCCAAACAAAGTTAGCATGCGTAACAGGTGAAGACTCAGTTAATCCATAGCCTTCTACTAATTTACCACCTGTAACTTGTTCAAACTTTTCTTGAACTTCAACTGGTAATGGAGCGGAACCGCTTAAACAAGCTACAATTGATGATAAATCATACTTCGCAATGTCTGGGTGATTCAATAATCCAATATAAATGGTTGGAGCACCTGGGAACAAAGTTGGTTTTTGTTTATCAATCGTTTTCAAAGCTGTTTCAACATCAAACTTAGGTAATAATACCATGCGGTTTCCAAGCATGACAGATAAAATTAACACGGTCGTCATACCGTAAACATGGAAGAATGGTAAAATCCCTAAAATTGTCCCCTCACCTTTTTTACTCTTATATAGCCAAGAATCACACATCGTTGCATTTGAAATTAAATTTTTATGTGACAACATGACACCTTTAGGGAATCCAGTGGTCCCCCCCGTATATTGTAAAATCGCCACATCTTCTTCGAAATCAAAAGGCACCTCAATTTTTTCAACTTTCCCTACCTTCATAACTTCTGGGAATAAGTGATTCATTCCACGATGTTCGACTTTAACCGTAAATCCATATTGTTTCTTTTGAACAAATGGATAAATTTTGTTTTTCGGGAACGGTAAGTAATCTTTAATGCCTGTAATAATAATGTTTTCTAACTCTGTTTCTTTTATTACCTTTGTTATTCGAGGGTACAAGATATCGAGTGATAAAATAGCTTTTGCACCAGAGTCTTTCATTTGGTAAGCAATTTCACGTTCCGTATACAGCGGGTTGGTTTGAACCACAATTGCCCCTGCATACAAAATCCCATAATAGCCTATTGCATTTTGAGGGCAGTTCGGCAACATAATCGCAACACGATCACCTTTTTGGATTCCTAGATTTCGTAAATAGCTAGCAAACTTTAGAGAAGATTCATAGAGTTCTCGATATGTGACATCCTTCCCAAGAAAATGAATCGCCACTTTTTCCGGATAATTTTGAAAAGCGCGTGTCAAATATTCCTGAACTGGAATTGCTTCATATGACAGTGTATGCGGAATTTCTGGTGGATATTGCGCCAACCATGGTTTTGTAGTCATTTTATGTTTCCCCCTTTTTTATAATCGTTTGAATATTCCTATTCTTTATTATAGGGAATCATGTATCCGCTTTCAATTTTTATTAAAAAAAGCATGGGACATTTTACATACCCCATGCGACTTTGGTCATTTTCCATATAAAAAGATGATGCCTACAATGAAAAAACCGATACAAACCACAAGTAATACCTTTGCTAATTTTTCCACTACTACCACTCCTATGAAATACTTGCACCGATAACAAATGACAATCCAACAGAAATGGATAGAGAAATGAATCCGACAGAGCGATTATCATTTTCAATCTCACGATCAATATTGAATTTTGGTGTTAAAAATTCAAATAAGAAATACGCAACGATGAGTAAAGCGAAACCGTATAAACCCCACCCTATCATTTCAGAGAGTGAATTATGATTTTCGATGGAATAGCGAAAAATATTTGCTACACCGAAAATTTTACCACCAGTAGCCATTGCTACTGCAACATTTCCTTTTTGAATCTCTTGCCAGTTATTATACTTCGTAACGATTTCAAACAATATCATTGTTAAAATCAAACATAATACGACGACACTAAAATACCCAGCTGTTTCTACTAAGGGATGCTGCCAAAAATTCAGACTTAACATATGTTTACTCCTTCAAGCGTTTCTAGTTTTTACGGATGAAACGCGATTTGGTTTCAAATACCTGAAAGCCAAAAATATTACGCTGGAACTGAGCCGATTATTTTAATTCAACGATGGTAACACCGTGTCCCCCTTCTCCTGCTTCACCAAATCGATAATTTTTTACACGCGAATGATTTTTCAAGAATTGTTGAATACCTTGTCTCAGTGCACCTGTTCCTTTGCCGTGAATAATCGATACTTGATGATAACTAGATAAAACGGCATCATCGATGTATTTCTCAGCTCTGAGAATGGCATCTTCAAATCGTTCTCCACGCAAATCCAGTTCTAATTTCACGTAAGTATCTCGGCCTTTAACATGGGACATAGCAACTGTTTCTTTTTGTTTTTCTGGTTTGAGATACTCTAAATCATTTTCCGCTACTTTCATTTTCAAAATCCCGATTTGAACGCTCCATTCGTTGTTTGAAACTTTATCAAGTAAGATTCCTTTTTGACCATAACTCAAGACTTTCACTTCATCACCCTTAGTTAGGGTCATTTGGCGTGCTTTGATTTGTTGTTGCTTCTTCAATACGGTATTTTCCGGTGTTGCTTTTTCTAAGCGTTTACGAACATCAATTAATTCGTGGTCTTTAATTACGTGTTGAGCATTTTTTTGCATCGCTCGAAGTTCTGCAATTATGCCTTCTGCTTCTCTTTTTGCTTCGTCCACAATTTTACGAGCTTTATCTTTAGCCTTTTGTTCGACCTTTTCTTTTTGATCTTCAAAGTTTTGTAATTGAGCAGACAAATCCGCTTTAATCTTCTCTGATTCAAGTCGTAATATACTCGATTGTTCTGCATCTTTTTCAGATTGTTTGCGACTGACTTCAAGCGAAGCAATCATTGATTCAACTTCGTGACGGTCAGTGCCTGTAAATGATTGAGCATGGGTAATAATATGTTTTGGCAATCCCAGTCGTTTTGAAATTTCAAAAGCATTACTACGTCCAGGGACACCAATTAATAATTTGTAGGTTGGACTTAATGTTTCAACATCGAACTCTACACTAGCATTCGCTACACCAGGTCGGTTATAGCCGTAAGCTTTTAATTCTGGATAGTGAGTCGTTGCCATGACAAGCGCACCTCGACCATGAACTTCATCCAACAATGAAATGGCAAGCGCTGCTCCTTCTTGGGGGTCCGTACCTGCTCCAAGTTCATCAAATAGCACAAGGCTGCGTTCATCGAACTTTGATAAAATATCAACAATATTGACCATATGAGACGAGAATGTACTTAAGCTTTGTTCAATAGATTGCTCATCTCCGATATCCGCGAAAATCTGATCAAATACCGCCACTTCAGAACCATCTAATACGGGAATAGGAATACCAGATTGCGCCATTAATGTGCATAATCCAACCGTTTTAAGCGTAACTGTTTTACCGCCAGTATTTGGTCCTGTAATGACGATTGCTGTAATATCATCACCAAATTCAATGGTATTCGCAACTGCCTCTTCAATATGCAATAAAGGATGGCGGGCTTTCACTAAACGTATGATACTTTTATCGTTGACTGTTGGTTTCGTACATTTATGTGCTTGACCATATTTTGCTTTGGCTAAAATAACATCTATTTCACCTAATATTTGAACGAGACCAAATAAATCATGTGCTACCGCTTGTACTTCCAGTGATAAGGCCAATAATATACGCTCGATCTCTTCTTGTTCTTTCATTTTGAGTCGTCGAATTTCATTGTTCGCTTGCACGACTGCGTCGGGTTCGATAAATAACGTTTGTCCAGAAGAGGACTGATCATGTACGATTCCGCCATAGTTTCCACGGTACTCTTGTTTTACTGGAATAACGAATCGATCATTTCGTATCGTAATAATGGAATCAGATAACATTTTCGATGCATTTTTCCCACGTGTATAGCTTTCTAATTTTTCACGTACACGGCTTTCTTGAGACCGTAATTGCTGACGAAT
>NZ_JBFUKT010000227.1:0-4362 GCF_056400705.1 Paenisporosarcina sp. P5_A11 | reverse complement strand
GTGCCGGTCTGTTGCGTAACGTTTGGTGGATGAAGAAAATGTGGGGTAAGTGCATCTTCGGGTTTCTTTGGGGATATTTATTCGGTTGGTTCATGAACATGTGGATCATTGTAAGCAACATGGAGATTTTGACGAGGGAATTTTTTGTAGGTGTCTATGTCTCCAGCATCTATTTCGATTTGGCGCATGGATTATCGAATGTATTTTTCATTTTAGTTTTCGGCGCAAGCTGGAAGAAAATCTTGGAACGCTTCAAGAGAAAATACAGTCTGCTAAGTGTGAAAGGCCATGTGTAAGTGAAGTTGGTTTCATGGAACTGATTCAGGTTGGTATTGACGATTCTTATCCTGCTCAAGTTGGAGCAAAAAAGACGGGTGCTTTAGTTGAATAAGAAAAAAGAAAAATGCTACCGTCTGAGAAAAGACGTTAGCTTTCGGTATTTTCAGCCGTATGTACCGTTTTAACGCAAATAACCCATCCTTCATAAAATGCTCAAAACCCTTGATGTATAAGGATTTTGGGCATTTTTCTTTAGGTGTTAAGGTTAAGATAAGAAGGATTAACGCTTTTTTTGGAACTGGTAAACTTTACAACAAATTGCTCTCGAATAAAAATGGTATAATCTTAAAGCTTTAATAACCAAAAAATAGCATCACAAGAAATGAAATACAAAATGAGTAAAAAACGTATTATAATTACTTTTAGGCAGCCTTTTTGCTATCGATGCTGAAATGTTTAAGAATAAGATAATTTAAGGGAGCCGATGAAATGATTAAAAATACACATTGAAAGTATTGGAAAGAGAAAAATTTGCAGATTTAAATGTATATTTTAATTTTGAGAATCATGCAAAATTAGTAATGACAGATACTATCGCATACATCGGCTCACAAAATTTTTCTGATGCTAGTCAAGATAAAGTTGAATTAGGTTTTTTAGTGCAAGACCCATACGAGATCCGTCAAATAAAAGACCAATCTATTCGCTACGCGACATCTGAATATACGATTCTAATGGAAGAAAATGCAGACATAATGAGAAATTCATTAGACGATATGAGACAGGATATTTTTTCTATTGCCAGGGACCCACCTTATACTCCTGAAATTGAGATTTTTAGCATGGAGCACGCTTTTTTTCATCGAGAAAAATGGGAGGTATTCAAGGGAATACATTTTAGATTTGAAGACATAGTTAATAGTTTAATAGATGACTATCCTACCAATTTTAATAATGCGGAAGCAGAAGATAAAGTAAAGATCTTAAGTGGTCTTGTTAATGACTTTGTTGCCGAATTAGATGAATTAGAAAAGTTTTCTTCGCAAGTAGAAGAATCTATGATGTGGTGTCACTTTAGAGAAATCGACACAGGAGATAATATGGATGAAGCTTTGGAAACTGCAAATGATTATGTAAGGGAATACAAACAAGAGAAGTTTGCGGAGATAGAAGAAAAAGGGACAAAATTAATTTATACGTTTGATACTATTGAAGAATGTATTAAACAAATTGAAACGCTAATTGATGAAATTAAGGATGAAATGATAAGACAATCCGTTTACAAAAATATTAAACTCATTAAAAACTATAAAGTTTACACGGAGCCATTGTAATTCAAACTAGTGAGTTAAGGATGCCGTAATTAATGGAGAAGAAATTTTGTTGAACCCGATTGCTAATACAAAAATAAAGCTAGAAGTAAGACCTGGTATCATGGTCTTTCTTCTAGTTTTTATCTATCTCTTCTTATATTCTGTTTCGTACTCTTTTTTTCGGGAGTTGCATAAGCGGRCCTTAAATGCCAACTGAATAAGTAAATCTCTATAAACGAAAACAAATCTTTACTCTTAAACCCCAGCGGTACAGGTAACCTTTTAGATGCCTTTAAATCGTGAACATCACTCTGCACATGTATGTGATAAGGCTCAGTTAAAGTTTGCAACTCTTCATCAGTATGAGGTTCGGAGTGAATCTTTATCATTATGTTTTGTTTGCCGTCGTAAAAATCGTATTGATAATAATCAATTTTTCCATTTTTAATGAATTCTTGTGCCGATAATTTGGAATTATCATCAAATATAACAGTTTTTCTTTTAGCGCCAGCGTCAGAGGGATAACCATTAGCAGACCTTACTTCTTTAATAACTCTTCGTGCAATCATTTATGAAACTTCTATAGATATACATCAGACTTATTTTCATCCTGACGTAAAAAGTAATGTTTCCGCATTATCCTTAGCAAAAGAAATAACACAGGAACGCCTCAATAAAGCTGAATATCATCGCTAACTCAAATCGCAAAATAAAAAGCAATGCCAGTAATTACTTGGCGTTGCTTTTACTTTGTTACTTTTCAATTAACATTTCATTATAAATGGTGTAAATTCGTTCATCTTTAAATTTTGACGGTGGAATTACTTCCCCATTGGTTTTTTCTTGATACTGCAAGTATTCTTTCAGCTGCTTAGCAATCTCCTGTATAACTGTTTCTTCGCTCATAATTCCTCTGCTTCAGAGGAATTAAAGCCAATTTATTACGGGAATTTATATAACGAAAAGCAGGAAGAAATCGAAAAGAGATTAAAGGATTTTATGGAAGGGAAAAGATTTAGTGATTTGCCATCAATTTCCTATGGAGACAAAGTTCGAGTAGCTGCTCTAAACTTTGAAACAGATGAATTTAAAATTTATGATTATGTCATGGATGAGAACGGTAATATTATTTTTGATGATGGTGAAGAGATGGATGATGTAAATGATGGAAATAAAAATGAAGAAGAAGAGTAATTTAAAGAAGAGTTATCGTCTTGATTGGCTATGAAAATGAGCACAGGGAATATCAATACATAAGAGCGGCTTCCTACATGCAATTGCAATAGGGGTCGTTCTTTTCTTTGTCCGAATGATATTTAAGAAAGATTATTTTTCTCTACTTACTTATAGAGTTTCACGAATTTCTAGTAAATTCAAATTAATATTTTGTTTTTACAATTTTGTAACACTAAATTAACGGTGTTTCATTATGCTTAATAAGAAAGAATCATACACAGAAATTTGGAGGGAAACAACATGAAAAAGAGAAAAATCATAGTTCCGTTATTAAGTTTAGCTGTATTATTCCCGACAGCATCAAATGTATTTGCAGAACCACATAAACCTGTGTCTATAAAGAAGGTAGAATTTATTGGAATGGACGCTCCTGATACAGAGCAAGAACGTTCGGCGATGTATAGTGAAGCATCAGTATTGGTTACGTATAAAAATGGATCCCAAAAGACACTTCCACTAGAATATAAATCATTATTCCAACCTGGGGCTGAGTATAACGGAAATATCGCAGGTGCTGCCTATGATGTAAATGGGAAAATGATTAAGACAGCCGAAGGAAAACCATATATTTCGACTTCCCCAGATAGCAATACTCTCATGAACGTCAAAGGCAATCTATTTATGGTAAATCATTATGAAGGTATGCCGTCAAATGAGATTGGGAATATGCCGAAATCTATGATGTTAAATACTATAGAACAAGATAAAGAAACAGGTGCACTTACCGTAACGGATATGAAACCTATTGATTTTTCAGCTGATGGTGGCATTTGGACTCCATGTGCAGGTTCTCTCTCTCCTTGGAATACTCATTTAGGAAGTGAAGAATATGAACCGGATGCAAAAGCACATGAAGCAAACCCTGAAAAGTCGTCAGTAACACAATATGCCCGAAACTATTATCAAGATAATACGATCATCGGAAATCCATATCTATATGGTCATATTCCAGAGGTAACCGTGCACAAAGATGGTACATCGAAAGCTGTTAAACACTATAGTATGGGACGCCTTTCATCCGAAAATGTTAAAGTAGCACCGGATAACCGTACGGTTTACTTTGGTGATGACGGATCTTACACAATGTCATTTATATATGTTGCAGATGAAGCGAAAGATTTAACATCTGGTACGTTATATGCTGCAAAATGGAATCAAACTAGTGATCAAAATGGTGGTTCCGCTGATTTGGAATGGATCAAATTAGGTCATGCAAACGATACGGAAATTAAAAAGATGGCTGAAAAGTTAAACTTTAGTGACATATTTGAAACGGCTACAGATGCAGAATTTGCTAAAGAAAATGGGTTCAAACGAGTGAAAGCCGGCGGAAGAGATGAATGGTTAAAACTAAAACCAGGTATGGAAAAAGCCGCGGCCTTCTTAGAATCACGCCGTTATGGTGCTCTATTAGGGGCAACGTCGGAATTCAATAAGATGGAAACAGTAGAACTAAACAAGGCGGACAATAAGATTTATATGACAATGTCATCTATCAGTGGCGGAATGACAGCAAACTCCACAGATCCTGTAG
>NZ_JBFUKT010000226.1:0-4418 GCF_056400705.1 Paenisporosarcina sp. P5_A11 | reverse complement strand
ATCCCACCACCGACTACGAATGGCAACATGTTAGAAACACCATTCATCAAGTGTTTATAAACACCATTGCTCGATTCTTTTCCTGTAGTTTCTTCTTTAGTTGAGTCGTGGTGGTAAATTAGTGCGTCATTTGTGATTGCACGATTTAGTAAAATATCAGTCTCGTGTATTGCCTTACCAACTTTGACCTGAATCACAGGTTTTCCATTGAAACGAGCCATTTCAACTTTTGTGTCAGCAGCAACGATGATGGCATCTGCTTCTGCGATATCTGCGTCAGTCAAGCGATTCTTCACTCCACTTGATCCGTTTGTTTCTACTTTGAGTGAAATGCCCAATTCTTTTGCTCGTTCTTTCAACTTTTCAGCCGCCATGTACGTATGCGCAATACCTGTTGGACAAGCAGTAACCGCTAGAATTTTCTTAGAAGAAGCTGCAGAATTATTCGTTTGTTCTGTTCTAATGTCTTCTTCAGGTCCATCCACTTCTGTTTCCTTATCGGTCACAGCTCTTAGTACTTCTTCAATAGATGTCGCTTCAAGTATTTTCTGTCTGAAATTTGAATCCATTAAGAAAGTAGCTAATCTTGAAAGAGCATCTAAATGATCATTATTTGCACCTTCACTTGCTGCAATCATGAAAAATAGATGAGCGGGTTGGCCATCAAGTGATGCATAGTCAAGTCCAGCAAGAGATCGTCCAAATACGATGGCAGGTCCTTTTACAGCAACTGACTTCGCATGAGGAATCGCAATACCCTCCCCAATACCAGTGGTACTCTGTTCTTCACGCGCTAATATGTCTCTCGTAAACGCTTTTTTATCTTTCAGCTTGCCTGCTTCGTCTAACTTGCCAATTAACTCGGTCAACACATCTTGTTTGGAACTTGCTTGTAAATCCAATATAATCGTATGTTCTGTCAATAACTGTGTAATTTTCATCCTGCCACATCCTGTTCCTGGAATGGGTGTAGTAATACTTGTTCTACCAATGACTCAACATCACTTTTTTCACATAAATCTGAGCGGAAAGCGGTGGCACTACCACTGGCTACACCATATCGGAATGCCTTTTCTGCATCTTTATCGTTGGTAAATGATGCGATAAATCCAGATATGAGTGAATCTCCAGAACCCACCGTGTTTACAACTTTTCCTTTCGGTGCTTCTGCGGAAACAACAATGTCTTTAGTAACAAGAAGTGCACCTTCTTCTCCCATTGAAACGATGACGTGTTGAACACCTTGATTCACTAGTCTTTTGGCATAGTGGCAGGCTTCCTGTTTATTCGCTATGATTGTATCGAATAATTCGCCTAACTCATGTTCATTCGGTTTAATTAAAAAGGGTTGTGTAAGAACTAACTCTTTAAGAGCAGGTCCAGATGTATCTAAAACGAAATGGACATTTTGATCATTGCAAATCGATGCGATTTCCATAAAGAACGTTTGAGGTATCGACTCTGGTAAACTTCCAGCGAGGACAAACCAATCCCCTTTTTTCAATGTTCTGATTTTGTTAGTTAAAACCATTTGTTGTTGTGTATTTATCACTGGACCTGGTCCATTCAATTCCGTTTCTTCTTGAGCTTTGATCTTCACATTGATTCGTGTAATTTCGTCCGTTTCTATGAAGTCAGTATCAATACCTTCCTTCATTAGAAACTGTTTAATATACGTTCCAGTAAACCCACCAACAAATCCGAGCGCAATGCTATCGACGTTTAAACGTTTTAACACTCGTGATACATTGATCCCTTTACCTCCTGGATAATAAAACACTTCATTTGTCCGATTAAGTGCACCTATATGAAAATCGCTTAAGTAGGTGGTGTAGTCAATTGAAGGTGTAATGGTGCATGTATAAATCATGTTATCTCAACCTTTACAGTAGTCTTTTGTTCCAATGACTTAAGGGCTTCCAATGGGAGATTATCTACAAGTAAAACGGCCTCTTCTAAATCTAGGATTTTAGTGAAACTTACTTTTTCATGTTTCGTGTGATCTGCAACCACATACGTTTTTTTAGAAAGTGAACTAGCTAATTTCTTTATTGAAGCCTCTTCAGGATCTGGTGTCGTATATCCATAGTTCTCATGAAAACCATTTACTCCAAGAAAGCATTTATCAAATCGATAGCTTTGTACAGATTGAATGGTTTGTGAGCCAACAAGCGCTGCCGTTCTGGACTTGATTAAGCCACCGGTTAAATACGTAGTAATTCCATACTCATTCAGTGAGTCAATATGCGTAAGTCCATTAGTAACAACGACAATGTCTTTGTCCTTTAAATGAGGAATCATTTGAAATGTAGTACTACCAGCATCAAGAAAAATGCAATCGCCTTCTTTAATGAAAGAAGCTGCAAATTTAGCTAAGCGTTTCTTTTCTTGAAGGTTTTTGGTAGACTTATCTACGATACTTGGCTCTATTGAATTTCGGTCTGATAATGTTGCACCACCGAAGACCCGTTCTAACTTATGTTGATTTTCAAGCTCCGTCAAATCTCTTCTTATCGTAGATTCTGAAGAACCCGTAGCGTCTACAATATCTTGTATTTTGATCGTTTGTTTCTCAGCTAATAAGTTTAATATCATGTCATGTCGTTCATTTGTTAACACATTGACACCTTCTTTATTGTTATTAAAATAGATATTACTTGAAATCGCTTTCAGAATCAATCATAATCAATCAAGAACAGTCAAAATCATTCAGAAACAGCTTGACTACATGTATGAAACATAAAATTAGAGGAGGAAATTCAATGATTGAAAAACAATATAACATTACATCTACAGAAGGTATTCATGCACGTCCAGCATCAGTTTTAGTAGGGGCTCTTGCTCCGTTTAAATCTGAAGTAACACTTGAGTGGAATGACAAAAAAGTGAATTTAAAATCGATATTAGGTGTCATGTCTCTTGGCGTTTCATCTGGTGCAAACATCAATATCGTAGCTAACGGAGAAGATGAAGAACAAGCAATGGCTAAAGTAGCAGAGATCATGGAAACGMAAGGAATTGGCAATTAATGAATCAAAAATTATTATCCGGAATTGCAGCGTCAAATGGAATTGCCATTGCCAAAGCTTTCAGACTTGAAAATCCGGGATTAATTGTTGAAAAAACGGCTATTTCAAATACCGATGCTGAGCTGACTCGCTTTGAATCAGCCGTCGACCAATCAAAATCAGAACTCGAAATAATTAAAGAGCACACAGCACAACAAATGAATGATGAAGAAGCTGCCATTTTCAATGCACACCTTCTTGTCTTGAGTGATCCAGAATTACTTGGACCCATCACAGAAAAAATCAGGTCAGAAAATATCAATGCAGAGTTCGCCTTACAAGAGACTTCGAATATGTTCATCGGTCTATTTGAGTCGATGGACAATGATTACATGAAGGAACGTGCAGCGGATATCCGTGACGTGACGAAACGTGTATTAGCACATTTATTAGGTGTATCCATTCAAAGTCCGAGCATGATAACTGACGAAGTGATTATCATTGCAGAAGATTTGACTCCTTCTGATACCGTTCAGTTGAATCCGCTATATGTAAAAGGCTTTATTACAGACATCGGTGGACGGACATCGCACTCTGCTATCTTGGCTCGTACTCTTGAAATCCCTGCTGTTGTTGGAGCACAGACAGTTATGTCTTCTATACAAAACGGCATGACCGTGATTGTGGACGGTCTGAATGGAGACATCATCATAAATCCAGATGCGGAAACAATTGCTCGTTATGAGGATAAAAAAGCAAGCTACGAATTGCAAAAATCCGAATGGGCAAGGTTGAAAAATGAAGCTACCGTAACTTCTGACGGTCATCATGTGGAACTTGGGGCTAATATTGGCACGCCTAAAGATGTCGTAGGTGTTCTTGAACACGGTGGTGAAGCAATCGGTTTATACCGAACTGAATTTCTTTATATGGGGCGCAATCAGTTTCCAACAGAAGATGAGCAAGTTGAGGCTTATTCATCCGTTCTTAAACAAATGGATGGAAAACCAACAGTTGTTCGTACTCTTGATATTGGTGGCGACAAAGAGCTCTCCTATTTACAATTACCGAAAGAACTTAATCCATTTTTAGGTTTACGTGCTATTCGTCTTTGTTTAGAAATGGAAGATATGTTCAGAACACAACTTCGTGCTTTGCTGCGAGCTAGTATTCATGGGAATTTAAAGATTATGTTCCCGATGATTGCAACTATTGAGGAATTCAGACAAGCAAAAACGCTCTTCCTTGAAGAAAAAGCAAAGCTTGAAAATGAACAGATTGAAGTTAGTAACACAATCGAAGTCGGTATCATGGTTGAAATTCCTTCAACAGCAGTCATGGCAGATATTTTTGCTAAAGAGGTAGATTTCTTCTCAATAGGAACGAACGATTTGATTCAGTATACAATGG
>NZ_JBFUKT010000225.1:0-4479 GCF_056400705.1 Paenisporosarcina sp. P5_A11 | reverse complement strand
CTTTAAAAGTTCCATCTTCTCCAGATGATCCTTGATTTTCTGAACTACTTGAACCACATCCAGCTAACAATATAATTGCTGTTAGGAGCATGGTAATAAAGATAATTGATTCTTTTCTCATGATTCGTTCTCTCCTTTTGATATATTCTGATAGTGACATTACATACAAAAAAGGCAAATCTGCACAAAAAAAGACCTGAGATGAACTCAGGTCGCATATGTATGGTTTGCCCTAAAATCCTCTTCTTCCCTAAATGAGATAGCACACTCAATAAACTGGGACGTTTATTGAGACAGTCCTGCAGTTCTTAACTACAGACCCAGCAAGTAATATTGAGAGATATTACACACTTCGGCGACATTTCCTTCTCCTTAGAATCAAAGCTTCTCAAACTCATCTAAGGACTGTTAAATATCGCGCCTCTACCTCACCGTAAAAGTGAGGTTAATATTCAATTGTATTTAATATTTTACAATAACATACTCTTTCTGTCAACCAATCTACTAAGATGGCACTTAAACTACATCCATTTGTTGAATCAACCCATATACCAAATCTATAGTCAGGACGGTTGCTTCCCCTTTGTATCTAGCAAATAAAACCTTAAGAGGAAGCGTTTGTAATCTAGCCTTGATTGGATTAAAATTGTAAATATTAAAGGCATAATGTATGAGATGAGAGCAGCCTGTAATCGAACATGCGGAACTCAAATGGAGGATTTGAACAAATGACCGAGAAAAATCGAGACTTTTCAGAAGCTTGCCCCAGTGATCAAAATTCTTGGACTTCTGGCACAATTCATAGCGATCTTCTTGCCACGAAGGCTTTTGTCTATAACCCCTGCAGCTTTGATAGTTCTCCTCCCCAATTAGAAGCACAAAACGCTGAATATGGGGCCTATGTTTTTAACTTGAATGGTCTATCCATAAGATTTCGTGTCGCTAAAATCACTCCTACTAAGGTAGGGCAATTTGTGACTTTATGGGAAAGAATTGGCGATGGGCCGATCCAACCGTATGATGTACTAGATTCAGTCGATTTATTCGTTATTAGTACACGAGAAGGTAAGAACTTTGGACAGTTTATATTTCCAAAATCTGTTCTACGTGAACATGATATTCTATCTAGTAAGGGTAAAGGTGGTAAGAGAGCAATACGCGTTTACCCGCCTTGGGCCAAGACTACTAGCTCTCAGGCTCAAAAAACTCAGAAATGGCAGCTGGAATATTTCTTAGAGATACCTCAAATTGAACCAGTAGACTGTGTTCGTGCTCTGATGTATTACAGCTTAAAACGTTAAGCCCCCCTAATTTACAACCTATAGAGTAAGAGCGGTTAAGATATTCCTGTTACGTCAAAACCTATTTAACATAGAAGATTTTACATCTAAAACTATATTGAAAGAAAAATCACTGGTATATCTTTATCCCTTAATCAAGTGACACATAATAACGACTTGCCACTTTCCACCAATAACATCAAGTGTTACTCCTACTGGTATGGGTACTAAAAAGTGCCTACAGCACTTTAAAGTGCGTACTTTTCTTTTTGTGACATTGAATTGATAATAACATAAGTAGACAAGAGCAAAACAGTCAAACTAACCATATGCCTTAGAGTCAGTATGACGAAAAGTGCTATTGAGGGTGTCTTTTTTACGGCGTTAGAAACTGCAATTTATTTCACATCAAAATAAGGAGGAAATTTATCATGATTAATAATTTACAAGATACAACAACTTTGCATAACGGAGTGAAAATGCCTTGGTTTGGTCTAGGGGTTTTTAAAGTTGAAGAAGGTCCAGAGTTAGTGAATGCTGTAAAAACAGCTATTATAAATGGGTACCGCAGTATTGATACAGCAGCCATTTATGGAAATGAAGAAGGTGTTGGAAAAGGTATTCGCGAAGGAATCAAAGAAGCTGGTATTTCTCGTGAAGAACTATTTGTGACGTCGAAAGTATGGAATGCTGATTTAGGATACGAATCAACAATTGCAGCGTATACTACAAGTTTAAAAAAACTTGATTTGGAATACTTGGATCTCTATTTGATTCACTGGCCTGTAGAAGGTAAGTATAAAGAAGCGTGGAGAGCATTAGAAAATATTTATACAGAAGGTCAGGTAAAAGCAATTGGCGTAAGTAATTTCCAAATTCATCATCTTCAAGATTTGAAGAAAGATGCAAAAATTAAACCAATGGTAAATCAAGTGGAATTCCATCCACGTTTAACTCAAAAAGATCTTCAAGTGTTTTGTCAGGAACAAGGAATTCAGCTGGAAGCTTGGTCTCCTTTAATGCAAGGCCAATTGTTAAATGATGAAATCTTAAACGAGATTGCAACTAAATATAAAAAATCTGTTGCTCAGGTTATTCTACGTTGGGATTTACAAAACGAAGTGGTAACTATTCCGAAATCTACAAAAGAACATCGTATTGTTGAGAACTCGTCAATATTTGATTTTGTATTAACGGATGAAGATATGAAAAAAATAGACGAAATGAATGAAAACCATCGAGTAGGTCCAGACCCTGATAATTTTGATTTTTAATTGAATCATAAAGAAAATCACCTTAGAATCCATCGATTCTAAGGTGATTTTGATTTTTACGACGGTATGGAACCATAATGATGCTATTAGATTTAATTCTGCTTATCTTAAATAGACATCAAGTACTAAAAATTCAGTACTTGATGTCATTTTCGTTCTGTAATTAAGTGGTATTTCTTAAAGATATCCAATGTGAGATTTTTAGCTTTTGTACCCGTACCATCAATGTTTGTTACAAAAACATAAGAACGATTGTCCACTTTTATAAATCCAACAAACCATCCTAAACCAAAATCAGACAATCTTGTTCCCGTTTTTCCGTAAAGTGAGTAGTGATCCCCTTCCTCCTGGATCATCATTCGTTTAACTGTTTTCATTACATGTTTATCAAACGGAAGCTCCTCTTTATACAACTTTTCCATAAAATCAACTTGTTCAAGTGGACTGATTTTCAAAGTGCTACTTAACCAGAAATGGTCGATTCCTCCACTAATATCCTCGTTTCCATACGCGATTTTTTGTACCCAATCATTCATACTTTGCTCTCCGATATCCCTAGCCATTGCCTGGTAATACCAAATTACTGATTCACGCATAGCTGACCCAAGGGTATGGTCACGGTTCCATGTATCAAATTCATGCTTGACGCCGTCCCATCTTTTCACATCATACTCATCTCGGACAGCGTTTACTTGTAATCCAATTAATGCATTAGGGACCTTAAAGGTAGATTCTGGGGTTTGACTTGTGTTAGCTCTTTCCTGATTGTAGACAAAGGTTTTTCCAGTTTTAACATCACGTAATATAAACGTTCCTTTTTGATTAGAGAAAAATTCAGTTACGTCTAACTTTTTAACATTAAGTTTTACTTTAGAAGTAACTTCTTTATTTGGTGTTTGAGCTTGTACTGTAAAACCTATTATCCCGGTAAACAATATAAAAATAGAAAGGTAAATCAGTTTTCTCATTTTAGACACCTCATTAAATTATTTTACTTATATTAATGATAACTAAATKMTTCATTTCTCAAAATCGAACAATATATCAGAGAGCGAAGATYCCGKTAACCGTTGCAGAAAAAAGATACTAAAGAGATTGTAATAATCTCTTTAGTATCTTTTGTATTGCTTTCTACTATTTACCTTTACTATTAGACTTAACGTTGATATACAGTTTTCCTGCTGCAGTTTTRCGTGTTTCATTTTTGAAGCTATCTACTGCTTTCACTTCAATTACTGCACCKTTTGCAACTGTACCTTTTGGAGCTGTCCAATAGCCAACATAGTGACCGTCTGATTGTTCCATCATTGGTAACTCGGTAGCATTTTGAATTTTTGCACCGACATCTGTTAGTGGCATGTGGATGACGAATGTTGATTTTAATCCTGGCTCACTATCAAATTCGATTTTTACGCTTTTCCCTGTTTTTAGGTTGACATCTTGGTTTGGTAATACGTTCTCAACTACTGGTGCAACGTATTTTGCAGTTACCGTAACTGTTTTCGAAATACTGTTATTCGCTTTATCTCTTGCGACAACAGTAATTTTATTTGMGCCGGTATCCAATAGAATACGTTTTGAATATTTGCCATTTACGACTGCTGYATTTTGACCGTTTACTTTWAYCCAATCAAGGTTTGCATCTTCGACGCTACCTTCTACGATAACCGTTTCACGGTTTGTTCTATCTCCGTCTCTCGGGCTGTCGATTGTAAGGTTAGGTTTCACCGTGTCCAAGATGACCGAGACAGGAGCAGATTCACCTGTAACTCTACCATCGAGTTTAGAAATTGCTGTGAATTCATTTGTACCTTCTGTTAATTCCGTTTGGATGGCGAATTTACCATCATCTCCTACTACTACTGATCCTGCTGCTTCACCGTTATTTTTCAACTGAATAGTTGTAGTAGGTGAAGCAGTTCCTT
>NZ_JBFUKT010000224.1:0-4493 GCF_056400705.1 Paenisporosarcina sp. P5_A11 | reverse complement strand
CCACTTGCACCTAACATAAGTGCAGCTGCCAGCCCTTTGCCATCTCCAATACCAAGAAAGAGAAGAACTGTTAACGATTGATTTTCATTCGAAACGAAATTTGGAATTAGTTCAGTCACTTCGTGGTGGTGATCAAAAAGGATCATTATATTGGTTACTGGATGAAACGATGACATCAATGGGGGGACGAAAGCTAAAACAGTGGCTACACCAACCATTAGCAAATCGTGTGAAAATTGAAGAGCGTCTTGAAATTGTAACCGAAATGCTCGAAGCTTATTTTGTTCGTGCTGATATAAGAGAAAGCTTGAAAGAAGTGTATGACTTAGAACGTTTAATTGGTCGCATCTCCTTTGGCACTGCGAGTGGTAGGGATTTAAGTCAATTGAGACAATCACTTCTTCAAATTCCACTAATAAAAGAGCAATTGAAAGAAAGTACAAAACCAGCATTAATTAAAGCAGCACAGCAATTAGACGAATGCGTGGGACTTTTATCTTTATTAAAAGAGGCGATTGCCGACCATCCACCCCTCTCTGTTAAAGAAGGGGATATCATTCGCGACGGTTTCAATGAGCGATTGGATGAGCTTCGTTATGCGAAGAAAAACGGCAAAGACTGGATTGCTGCGCTCGAACTAAAAGAAAGAGAGCGAACAGGGATTAAAGGACTCAAAATCGGATATAATCGGATTTTCGGATACTTTATCGAGATTACCAAGTCAAATATTCATTTAGCTGRTCTGACGCGCTACGAACGAAAGCAAACCTTAGCCAATGCGGAACGCTATATCACAGATGAGTTAAAAGAAAAAGAATCATTAATTTTAACTGCAGAAGAAGAAAGTTTGGCTCTAGAGTATGCTCTTTTTGTAGATATACGTGAACAAGTTAAACAATATATCCCACAAGTTCAACAGCTTGCCGCAAAAGTAAGTGAACTTGATGTGTATTCTAGTTTTGCTGAAGTGTCGGACCATTATCGTTTAACCAAACCAACGTTCCATGAAGGGTTGGAATTAAATATTGTTAACGGCCGTCATCCTGTTGTTGAAAAAATGATGAATAAACAACATTATGTACCCAATGACTGTGCCCTTACTACTAAAGAAAATATGTTATTGATAACAGGCCCAAATATGTCTGGTAAGAGTACGTATATGCGACAAGTGGCCATTACCGTTATCATGGGTCAAATGGGCTGCTATGTACCCGCAGAAGAAGCCCTGTTACCTATTACGGATCAAATTTTCACACGCATAGGTGCAGCAGATGACCTTGCAGCAGGACAAAGTACTTTTATGGTTGAAATGCTTGAGTCCACTTATGCAATAACTCATGCTACAGAGAGAAGTTTATTATTGTTTGATGAAATTGGTCGGGGCACATCTACGTATGATGGAATGGCACTTGCACAAGCCATGATGGAGTATATTCATACTGAAATTCGTGCCAATACCTTATTCTCGACGCATTATCACGAATTGACTCAATTAGAACAGCAATTAGATAAATTGAGGAATGTACATGTAGCCGCAGTCGAACAAAATGGGAAAGTCGTCTTTTTACATAAAGTGAAAAGTGGACCTGCAGATAAGAGTTATGGAATACATGTTGCAGAACTTGCACAGTTACCTGAAACGATCCTCGCGCGAGCTCGTGACATTTTGAAAGAGCTTGAGTCAGTTAAGGAACATGAAAACAAGGATAATTCGACCACAGTTAATGAACAACTCACTTTCTTCCAAGAATCTAAGAAAGAACCTGAGAATATAGCAAAAGAACCAATCCAGGACGATTTATTATCATCGATTCGAGATTTAGATATATCAGGGACAACACCGATGAAAGCACTTCAATTTTTATATGAACTGCAGCAAAAAATCGGCAAATAAGTTTTTGTGAAAGGAGTAGATCCCATGGGATATATACGCTTAATGGACGAACCCTTATCGAACAAAATAGCTGCGGGAGAAGTAGTAGAACGGCCTGCGTCTGTTGTTAAAGAGCTTGTAGAAAATGCGATTGACGCCGGAAGTACTTCAATTGATATATATCTAGAAGAAGCGGGTTTACAAACCATTCAAATAACCGACAACGGGAGTGGGATGGATGAAGAAGATGCGATTCTATCTTTTTCAAGACACGCGACGAGTAAAATAGCAAATGAACATGATCTTTTCCGTATACGCACACTTGGTTTCCGAGGAGAAGCACTTGCCAGTATTGCATCTGTAGCTAAAGTAGCATTATGGACTTCTGATGGTTCTACTACTGGGACAAGTATTGAGATTGAAGGTAGCCATGTAAAGAAACAACAAGCAGGTGCACTTCGAAAAGGAACGGATATTAAAGTTTCCCAACTGTTTTTCAATACACCAGCTCGATTGAAATATATGAAAACCATTCAAACGGAACTAGGACATATTATCGATTTAATTAATCGATTGGCACTTTGTTATCCATCTATTGCGTTTAAATTAAGACATGGTGAACAAGTGCTCCTCCATACAAATGGCCGAGGTGATTTACAACAAGTAATAGCGGCAATCTATGGAMTGGCAATTGCAAAGAAAATGATTCCTTTTGAAGGCGAATCATCTGACTATCGCATACATGGCTATGCATCCTTACCAGAAATCACACGTGCATCAAAAAATTATTTGACGCTATTTGTAAATGGGCGATGGGTTAAACATTATAGTGTTCAACAATCAATCGTCAATGCGTATCACACGTTTTTACCTATTGAACGGTACCCACTCGTCATCATGAATATCGTAGGTGATCCCTATTTGACGGATGTGAATGTACATCCATCTAAACAACATATACGATTAAGCAAAGAAAAAGAGTTGCAACAATTAGTCGAAGACACAATTCGCAACAGTATTCGTTCCGTAATGAGAGCACCAGAAATTGCTGAAAAGCCTAAAAAAGCACTTGTATCAAGTGAACAAATGGATTTATGGAAGTCTAAACCTGTTCAGCCAAAGTATTCGGAAAATCAACCGATGCATACGTTTAATAAAACACCAGAAACATTAATGGTAAAAGAACCAGTGGAAAATCATCAAGAATCATTTGTTCCTCCAATCGAAAACATGCAAGCCGTTTCTTCAAAAGAACCATTCCCTGAACTTGATATCGTGGGACAAATTCATGGCACTTATATCGTTGGCCAAAGTGTAGATGGGTTTTATTTAATTGATCAGCATGCTGCACAAGAACGAATTAAGTATGAATTTTTCCGCGACAAAGTGGGGGATGTTGATGCAGGTGAGAGACAGTCTTTGCTTATTCCTTTGTCGATGCATTATTCAGCAGATGAAGCTTTGCGCTTAAAAGAATATGCTAATCAACTCGAAGAAGTCGGTGTTTCGCTCGAAGAATTTGGACCTACAACATTTATTGTACGGGATCATCCAGTATGGTTTCCTAAAGGTTTTGAAGAAGAAATAGTCAAAGAATTAGTGGAACAAGTGCTGACTAATCGAAAAGCTGACGTTAAAAAGTTACGGGAAGATGCAGCGATAATGATGAGTTGTAAACGTTCGATTAAGGCCAATCACTATTTGACAAAAGATGATATGATAAAGCTCTTATTTGATTTAAGACAAGCCGAACATCCATTTACTTGTCCACACGGAAGACCTGTTATTGTTCATTTTTCCACGTATGAAATTGAAAAGATGTTTAAACGAGTTATGTGAAATTTTTTAGGATTACCATACACTTTCATTAAAATAATCTAGTGAAAGTAACTCTAAAAGGCACTGCAATTTGCAGTGCTTTTTCAATTCTGAATTTTATCCCAAAATAGAGAAACCATTTCCGTCTTTACCTATATATAGGTAAAAAATGGATGCTGGCAAAAACCATTTCTCGTTTTACAGAATTCTAGTATAATTGTGAGAATACAGAAGAGAAGGAATGATTACATGAAAAGCAAAATGAATCAGTTGTTTGAAACCCAAAAGAATGTTCATGTGCTGTATTCGTTTAATGAAATGGAAAATTACATGAAACAGGTTTTGAGTTACATCATAGATGGAGTTGCGGCGGGAGATTACGTTATTCTTATTGAAAATGACCGTGTTTACCCTATTATTTATAAAGAACTAAGCAATCGTTTAGCGGAGGATCAAATGAAGTTCGTTCACTTTGTAAACAGCTTCGATTTCTATTTTTCAAGTGGCAGTTATCATCCACCTGCAATCGCTGATTACTTTAATAAGATGGTACAACCCTACTCGGAAAATAAAATCTCTTTCCGATCATGGGCACATGTGGAGTGGGCTACTATGGAAGAGCCGCTTCATCTCATAGAAGATTTTGAGAAAATTGTAGACGAAGCTGTAAATCAGCTGTCATTTCCATTAATTTGTGCGTATGAAGGAAAGAGAATGCCCGACTACCTCAAAACGATTTTGATGGAAACACATCCATATGTTCTAATGGAAGATGAATTAATCGTCTCAGAACAATATCAGC
>NZ_JBFUKT010000223.1:0-4519 GCF_056400705.1 Paenisporosarcina sp. P5_A11 | reverse complement strand
AAGTAAGGTGGGGGTTGGTACGGTATTTACCTTTACTTTTCATTTGTCTTTACAAAACGAAAAAAATCCAACAAATTAAGACTTTAACTTTGCTCCAGTCGCAGTATTTCCAACAATAGCAAAAAGGCAGTTCCTAAAATAATGGAACTGCCTCTTTTTTATGGCTCCAGTTTGACGAAGTAGCCTTTCATAACTCCAATAGCGCTTAGGGCGTGTAAAAATTCTCGGTATAATATGGCTGGTTTTTATCGTTAAAGGCGACACCTACACCGAGAAATTTAAAGTCCCGTTTCAATAAATTTTTTCTGTGACCGATAGAGTTCATTAATCCTTCATGTGCAAAAATACTACTTGACTGACCGTAGGCTAAGTTTTCCCCAGCTACTGAATAATTAATTTCGTCCATAGACATTCGCTCAAAAGGAGATTGTCCAGCTAAATTAGTGTGGCTAAAGTAATTGTGCTCAGCCATATCTAGACTATGTTTGTAGGCAGTCCCTCGTATCGTTGATTCCCATGTAACTGGTGGAACTTTGTGATGAACACGTGCAGCATTCGTTAAGTCAAATAATTGGAATTCGAATCCCTCTCTTAAATCCTTGCTAGTGTTGCCATATAAGGCAGGTTTCTGTTTTTCCAGACCTTCCGATAGGATTTGTATGGCAGTTACTGTATCGTTCTCATGCACGTCATAAAATACTGTTACATATACATTTTCGATTAAGAATGTATCCATCTCACCATCATCGTTCAAAATATAATTGATATTTCCTTTTTGAATTTGTTTGATTGGTTTACCCATGGCTTTTTGAACAACGGATTTAGGGCTATTTAATTTAATTCCAAAAGAGGATGCAATTAAATCATTATTAGTGAATAAACCGTTGACTCGGGAAGAATCATCAAAGGAAACCATCATAAAGTTTTGAAAGTCTTTGTGAAATGTGTGCCACTCTGTCCCATATTCATTTGTAGTAATCCTTTTTGCTGTCCCGAGTTCTCGAGTGACACTATCCATTTTGTCCCCAATCTGGATGTTGTACACCGAAAACAAACCATCAGTAGGAGTAGCTAAGGTTGGTTTCTCAACTTGAGTAACAGGGTCATAACTGGTTTCATTTGATGCCAACTTTTCTGGCAGCGTTGCAATTGTACGGGATAGATCATCTATTGCGTTGTTAATATATGGTTGGTCTTTTAAGAATTTATAGCTTTTAATTACTTGTTCGTCCATCGTATCTAAAAAAGAAACGTCAATATATTGACTGACGGGCTTTTCCCAGAGTGGACTTGTTAAATAGGCTACTAAAAGTAAAGTAAGTATTGAACTAAGGTAACGCAAGTATGCCACTCCTTTCGGCTTCCCAGTTAATAATAGAATATAGAGTATGAATGCCCTTAAAAAAGGACTTGTCTTATTACAGAATATCCATTTATTTAAACTAGAATACGTGATGTGCGATTAGTTTCAAAATAAGTTATGAATATAAACGGATAGGGATTAGAATAAGGTTATTAAATGAAAGATTAGGGTGTTATATGGATTCGATTCTTCTGTATTTACAAGATATGAGTTTTTACATGGTAATAATTTTGCCTGTTATTATTGTCGTACGTGTCGTTCAAATAATTAAAGCAAAAAAGAAAACGACAGTGCCTCGTGAATTAGGTATTATCGTGTTTTTTATGTTCCTTACAGGATTGTTATCACAAACGATTTTACCGGAGTTGAGTGTTCAAGAAGGAGTAATAGAACTTACTAATGGCGATCATCAGGCCATAAATGTTGAGCCATTTAGGGTATTAACCGAGACCTATAATGCCATCAGGTACTTGGATTTGTGGCAACCTTTTTTTATTAATTTCGTTGGTAATATTGTAATGTTTATACCCATTGGTTTTCTGCTACCGTTGTTATGGAAAAAGTTTAATCGAGCCTGGCGAACGATTGGAATAGGATTTTTAATATCATTTTTTATCGAACTCTTACAGCTACCTCAAATGCGCAGTAGTGATGTGGATGACTTGTGGCTTAATACATTGGGCGCTTGCATCGGATATGTACTATATAAAAAAATTCCAAATAACTTAAAAGAAAGTTTTAACCGTAAACAATCTGGGTAAACATCGTGAGAGTATTAAATATTAAGGAGTAAATCATCATGATCCCACAAATAGAATCAAAAATGGATGGAAAAAAAATGACCGTAATTGACGAGTTAGTTGAGCAAGGTGTTTTCAAAGTAGAAGGAAAACAATTATATGAACTATCATTATATGAGTTAATCAAAGAACATATGGAAAATGCCAAGTAATGATGCGTCAGAGTGACAGGAGTAATCCTGTTATTCTGACTCTTTTTTAAGTGAACTTATAAAGGTGAATTCAAAACAGATTGAAGGTTCTCTTAAACTTTTGGTGTAAAAATGATATAATTTTACCTTGGGGATTTAAATATGCCTCATTAGATGAAAAAGTAAGTTGAAGTATTTTCTAAAGAAGAGTAAATGTACGTAGAAGTTTATTATTCACGTTACAATAAAAATACACATTATGTTTTTGGAAAAGAGAGTTGATATCACAATGACAACTAATCATTCGTTTTTACCTATTTTGCTCGGTTCTGATATGAATGCATATGGAATGGCAAGAGCCTTCCATGAAGCTTACGGTTTAAAGCCACTTGTTTTAGGGCGTATGAATTTATCAGCAACACAAGATAGCATAATATTGGATTTTCAAGTTATACCTCATTTAAACGAACAAGATGTCTTCGTTCCAGCGCTTATTAAAGTGGCGAGTGAACATGCAGATAAAAAGCTATTACTTTTAGCTTGTGGAGACGATTATGCAAAATTAATTATTAAAAATAAAGACCAACTATCAAAATATTTTGCGGTCCCATACATTGATGAAAAATTGATGGATCGTATTGTATTAAAAGAGAATTTCTATAATATCTGTGAGCAATATGGTTTTGCTTATCCGAAAACATCTCTTTGTACTTTTGAAACGAAAGATTCTTTTACGATAGATTTTATGTATCCGATCATCATAAAAGCATCAAATTCGGTAGAATACTGGAATTGTTCGTTCCCAGGAAAGAAAAAAGTATTTGTGGCGCATGATGAAGCAGAAAAAGACGCGATAATCGAAGCTATTTATAAATCTACGTACAAAGACAATCTAACGATTCAAGAATTTATTCCGGGCGATGATTCTTATATGCGTGTGTTAAATGCGTATGTAGGGAAAGATGGGAAAGTCAAACTCATGTCATTAGGAAACCCGATTTTAGAAGAACATTCACCAGAAGGTATTGGAAGCTATGCGGCTATCATTAATACGTTTGATGAAGCTTTACTTGACAAGGTTCGTGTGTTTTTAGAAGATATCGGTTACAACGGCTTCGCAAATTTTGATATGAAATTAGATTTACGCGATGGTGAATACAAATTGTTTGAGATTAACTTGAGAAATGGCCGCAGTAGTTACTATGTTACTGCAAGTGGTCATAACTTAATGAAGTATGTGGCTGATGATCATATGCTTAATATTCCTCAAACGTTAACGTATGCAAAAGACAAACATCTTTGGATGATTATTCCTAAAGGCGTGTTATTTAAATATGCTCAAAATGATCAGCTAAAACAGCAAGCAAAAGAGTTAATTGCTGAAGGGAAAGTAACGAATCACTTATTTTATAAAGAAGATTTTAATCCGAAACGTTGGGCAAAATTAACTTTGAATAATTTAAATTACTATCGCAAATATAAAAAATACTTCAATAACAAAGGTTTGTCATAAGTTATGAATAAGAAAGTTTTAGGCATCATCGGTGGGGTTGGCCCGCTTGCAACGATGCTGCTTGGTGAAATGATAGTAAAACGGACAAAAGCCCAAACGGATCAACAACATGTCAATATGGCGATTACCAATAATACAAGCATTCCTGACCGTACAACATATATATTGGATCGATCTAAAGCTAATCCTGTACCTGTAATGATTTCAGATGCTGCTAAGTTAAGATCAATTGGCGCTGAAGTTTTAGCTATTCCATGTAATACCGCTCACTCTTTTTATCAAGAAATTCAAGAGGGAGCGGACTTGCAGGTTTTGCATATGATTAATGAAACAGCAAAACGAGCAGCACAAATAGGTGCGAAAAAAGTTGGTATCTTAGCAACAACTGGAACATTAACTACTTCTGTATATCAGTTGGCTTGCCAACATGCAGGAGTTCAACCAATTGTTCCAGATGAAGAAACACAAGAAATGGTCATGTCTGTTATTTATGATGATGTTAAAGCTGGACGACCTGTCGACTTTTTAAAATGGCAACAAATCATTAATAAGTTTGACGAACTCGGTTGCGACCGTATCATTTTGGGTTGTACTGAATTGTCAATTGTAAAAAAAGAGTTAAATCTTGATGATATGTACATTGATTCTATGATGGTATTGGCTGAAAGTGCGATTTTAGCATGTGGCTACGAATTAAAGGATTAACTAACTC
>NZ_JBFUKT010000222.1:0-4595 GCF_056400705.1 Paenisporosarcina sp. P5_A11 | reverse complement strand
AATTAGTGGTCGGTGGCCCACTAACTTTCTTAAGTCCATAAAATAGCCCATATATTGCCTCCACAAATAAAATCTAAAAAATATCGCATTTTAAAGATATTTTTTCTCCCATTTTTAATTATCCTGTCGCGTTAGCTGAACAAGAAATCTTATTTGTTTTCCGTTTCTATTTCCGATACCAACTTACAAAGATAGCCAACAATGTATTCTCTTTTGGTCATTTCTTCAATGTCATCATTTTCTACAAGGTCATCTACACCTTTATTTATAACTCCCCATAACGGCGTGTTTTCAAACTTTTTATAAGGATGCTCCATAGAAAAGGTTACCTCCCGAATTATTTAATTCCTTCTTCACCTTTTCTTATTAAAGTAAACTGCCCCGTTAGTTCAATAAGTTCAACAAAAAAGCGTTAATCCTTCTTGAAACAACGCACCCGTGAATTCAAGAAGACATTATAAACTATTACTTCAATCTTCTTCTTTTGCTACCAGTAACTCTTTTATTCCTTCAATATAGTATTTAGATTTAAACACTACATAAGAAATCACATTGTAAGTTAATGAACATAGAATAATGGTCAGAGTTTTGGTTATATGTAATCATTCCAAACTGATACATTTGAACACCTGTTATATCGTGTTCAATATTGGACGAGTTTTGTTACATAGTGGATTAAAATTCAACGATTCATAATCTTAGTATGTTTTTCTTATTGAACTAACGGATAGATCCAACTATCTTTTTACCTCTCGGCTGGGTACCAGTTTTTTTATGCACTTTGTCTACACACTGAGAGCCGAAATTACTCGGCTCTTCTTTTCCAAATCAGTTTATTAATTTAAGTGTGTCCAATGTACGGTAGAGCATAACTGCTGCTTCAGCACGTGTTGCATTGTTTTTAGGATTGAACCGACCTTCGTTCCCTTTAATAACACCTAGTGCAGTTGCTTTATAGACTGAATCAATTGCATATGCACCAATTAATTGATGGTCTTTATAGTTAGCTGGTTTTTCTAGGTTGTCTAGTTTTATTTTATCTTTATACTCAACAGTTCTTACAACCATTGCCGCGATTTCTTCACGTTTAATCGGAGCGTCTGGATTAAATTTACCATCCTTCATTCCGTTCACAATGCCTGCATTGGCAGCTGCTTCAATCCCTGCAAATGCCCACTTTTTGCTTGTGTTCACATCTTCAAACTTGCCCTCGTACGTCTTCAACGGAAGGTTTAGCGCGCGAGCAAGTAATACGGTGAATTCTGCACGCGTAATTTGTGCGTTTGGTGCAAAGGTAGTTTCCGTTTTCCCTTGGATAATTCCTTTCGCTGCAAGCTTATTAATTTCATCTTTTGCGAAAGTATTTGTAATATCCGTGAATGCTGGTGGTGTTTCTGGTTTAGGATCAACCGGACCAGGGCCAGGGCCAGGACCAACATCCTGCTTAATCGTTAGTTTCCCTTGTGCTTCCTGTGTAACTCTTTTTCCAGTGGCATCTGTTAGTTCAACTTCAATAATAGCATCTTGAATTTTTACATCTGGAACAGTCCAAACGCCCTTATAAACTCCTGGCTCAACCTCTTCCATTATATTTTTAGCAGAGGATTGCGTCTTCTTTTGCGCAGGGAGTTTCACTTCAAAGTTTGCTTCTCCACCGATTACATTACTTCGGAAGGAGATTTCTAGCTCCTCACTAGGGAACATAGATTGGTCAATTGCCGGTTTAAGATCTTTAATGGCAGGTTTATCGGATAGTAGTGAAACAATAACAGGATCCGATTTTCCCGTCATTTTCCCATTCAACATGGAGACTGCTATTAAACTATTTTCACCGTCATTAATTTTCATTGGGATTGAAAATTTGCCTTCATCGCCAACTTTTGCAGTACCTACTTCTTCATTATTATTCAACAGCTTAATCGTTGTTGTCGGTGAGGCAGTTCCTTCTACCGTGATGTTTTCGTCTTTGAATACTTCATCCTGTTTTGGCGAAGTAATTGAAGGCTTGTCTACTTCATAACTAACACGTGCACGGATCATATAATTACCGTCTTCAACAAATGCTGGATAAAATTCGCCGTCAAGATATTGATAGCTTCTCTCCATATATGGATTACCGTTATCGGTTGCTAAACCAAGTGCCTCCGGATAATTCAGTGTTTGGACATACACCATATAAAAATCTCCATCAACCTTGATATTGTAATCGGTTAAATCAACTACTGTCCAGTCATCCAATACAGCTTCAGCGGCTATCGGGCCAGCAAGTTTCTTACCCGGTAACCCATCGCGTCCAGAGGCATCCCATACTTCCACATTAAATTCCGTTCCATGTGTTTCTGAGTATTTTTTATCTTTTAAGTGAAACACACCATCTGTGACAATCGCTGATTTCTTATTCTCTGGCAATGACATTTTTACTGCCCAGCCAGCTCCACCGCCAAAATACATACTACCACTATCAACTTTTCCATTATCATAGCCAATTTCGCCGCCAGGATACGTGTAAAAAGGATCAAGAACAATATCAACCGCTTGGCCATTTCCTTTTATTGTAATAGCAACATCTTGACTGTGATAGCCGCTTCTCATGGCTTTCAACGTATAAGTTCCTTCATTAGCTGTAATTTCATATTTACCGTCCTTATTCGTCGCCACAGGTGTAATATTGGCATCTTCCATAAGGAGTAATGTTACACCTTCAACAGCTTCCCCCGAGATTTTATCGGTAATCACACCACTTATAGTTCCTTTGGGGATTTCATTCAATGTGAAATTTGCGTGTATAGCCTTATCTTTTTCAAACGTTACTGATTGCTGTTTAGATTGATATCCATATGCTTCGGCTTGAACTGTATATTTGCCAGCAGCATGCGGGAGTTTATAAGAGCCGTTTTCAGGATTTGTGTTGACGTACTGTCTACTTTCAAGCACGCTTACTTTACCGCTTATCGGCAAATCAAAATTCTTAATCGTTTGTACCACTTTTCCTTCCAAAGTCCCCAGACCATCTCTAATAGAAGATACCGCATTGTATGCATTGACTAATCCATAGCCGTACCCGTTATTTGGTGATTCTGGATATTCCTTATCCGTTAAAGGCTTTGCTGTTTCTATTAAAATTTTTTCTATTTCATCAACCGATAAACTTGCATCTACTTGATATAATAATGCTACAACTGCCGATACAGCGGGGGCCGCCATCGATGATCCATTCCAACCGCCTTCGTAATCACTGCGAGGTATCGATGAACGAATATTCGCTCCAGGCGCTGAAATATCAGGCTTTATTTCACCATATGGTGAAGGGCCGCGTAATGAAAAGTCTCCAACTATATCATTACTATCCGTTGCTCCCACTGCAAATGATTCGGGATAGTTTGCTGGATTGGCGACTGATCCAGGTCCGCCATCATTAGTCATGCCCGTGTTTCCAACTGCGAATGTAGGAAATATCCCGGCATTTCTCCATTCTCTTACTACATCTCGATACCATTCATCAAGACCTGGTCCGCCACCCCATGAGTTGTTAACAATATCAGGTGCCATGTCAACGCGGGTATTCCCATTTGCATCTGTTGGTGCTAAAATCCACTCTGCAGCAGCCAATAGATTGGCATCACTTCCGCTAGTCTCCGAGAATGCCTTAACAGCAATCCATTTTGCGCCCGGTGCTACTCCTATTTTGTTAGATCCATCTGGTTCACTGCCGACCATTGTCCCAGTCACATGTGTTCCATGTCCTAAATCATCATATGGAATCGATTGTCCGGCAGTGGCATCAAACCAATTAAAGTCGTGATCAACTTCTCCGGTTGCTGCATTATAGCCGCGATACTTTTCCTTTAATGCGGGGTGATCCAATTGAACACCGGTATCAATACTCGCTACAACAACACCTGTACCGTCGATTCCCTTTTCCCATAAAGCCGGAGCTCCAACTCTCTCAACGTTCCACTCTACATTCGCTAGATTTGAATTAGGGCTTTCCTCTTTAGTTGTTGAAGCAAATAATTGTCTTGTTTCGTTTGGCAGTACTTTTTCAACTTCGGAAAAGGTTGCTATCTTTTCTGCAACCTCTTTCGTCGCTGTAACAGCCATACCATTGACGATAAAATAGGAATTAAAAGATTCGACATTCCCTTTATGTACTTCTTGTTTAAGATATTTTAATACGTTTTGCTGCTCTACATGTGCAGCAGCTTTTAATTCAGATACTACTGCAGATCGTTGGATAAACTTTTCTTTATTCGCCGTTAGTTTTTCTTGCTTCGCAATTGCTTTCGCCCGCTTTATAGCATTTGCTGTATCTGCTTTTTCTTTAAATTTGATTAAAAAAGTTACTTTATCATCTTTTTTAAACTTATCCAGTAAACGACTGCTTACCTTTACCTTTGCAGCAGTTTGGTGATCATTTACATAACGGTTTGATGCCTTGATTGATTCAGCATCCGCGGGTCCTGGTGATAGTAATGAAAATACCATAAGTAATGTTGCTACAATACTAAATATTCGCTTGTGACAGTGTTTCCTTTTCTTCAATTCGTTCCCTCCCCTTCGATTTTCAAATTAATACTTGTCATTTGAAGTTGCCG
>NZ_JBFUKT010000221.1:0-4660 GCF_056400705.1 Paenisporosarcina sp. P5_A11 | reverse complement strand
ATACACATCTTATGTATCTTTCTCCTCAAGATACGAACTATAAAGGAAACGATGATTCACTTGTCTTATTTATGAAGCACGGATTATTTACTGCTTTGTTTACTGGTGATTTAGAAAAAGATGGTGAAGAGGATATGCTAAGGAAGTATGAGGGGATGAGGAACATTGGCATCTTAAAAGCAGGGCATCACGGAAGTAAAACGTCCAGCTCAGCCGAACTTATAAACAAAGTAAACCCTAAATTAACTATTTTTTCAGCTGGGAAAAACAATCGTTATGGCCATCCCCATAAAGAGATATTAGATAGGTTCAAAGAAAAGAAGTTACCTACATTGACAACTTCAGATGTAGGCTCTGTGCATATTCGTTTTCATAAAAAGGATATGACGATACGGACGACATTAGAAAAAGGCATAATAAAAAGAGACTTATCACAATGATGAGTCCCTTTAGGTAGTTGATATCGCAATCAAAGAAAAACATCAGCTTGCGCTCAAAGAGGGTGCAAGCTGTGAATTTTTCTAATTACTTATGTTGTAATGAAGTCAATTACAGTCGCAATGGTGAAAATCGCTGCAAAGAAGACAAAAGATACAACGAAACCAATACCTGAGTCAACTACATCGTTACGTCTGGTTTGGACATTCTTTTCAAATTCGTTCATTGCTACCCCTCCTATATTCAAATTAATTATAAGTGATTACTTAGAAAAAATCCATAAACAACGAGTTTTTTTCCGGGATTTCAAAGGAAAGACACATTTTGTTCAAACCCCTGCTTAATAAGATTTAAGGTATACTATAAAAGCATGTGTTATTAGGAGGTTTAATATGTTTTCAAAAGTATGGAAAAAGATTCAGCAAGGTGATTTCAGTCCAATTTATCTTCTTGTCGGAACAGAGCATTACTTCTTTGACGAAACGGTTCGTCGCATAAAAGAATCGCTCAATAAAGATGGAGAAACGGATGTTCTTTACTTTGATTTAGATGAAGTGCCGGTTCAACACGTAATTGAAGAAGCAGATACGATTCCATTTTTTACGGACAAAAAATTAATTATCGCGAAAAATGCCTCTTTTTTAAAAGCAACGGAAAAAGGGAAAGAAAAAATAGATCATGATTTAAAAGCATTCGAAAGTTGGGTGCAACATCCTTCTGAAACAGCGATTACTATTTTTATTGCTCCATATGAAAAACTGGACGAAAGAAAAAAAGTAACAAAACTGATGAAAGAAAAAGCACTATTACTCGTAGCTAAACCACTGGAAGGTAATGATTTAGTCGTGTGGGTTAAATCTACAGTCGGAAATGAACACAAAGTAATGACAGATGAAGCAATTGGCCGTTTAATTGATACCGTTGGCCAAGACCTTGTACAATTGCAATCAGAAATACATAAAATGGCTACCTATGTGGGAGAGCAACAAGAAATCACAAAAAGCGACGTTGAGTTGTTGATGACACGGACATTAGAACAAGATGCATTTCAGCTACTGAATGCTTACTTACGTGGAGACACCACTACTGCATTAATGGTTTACCATGATTTGTTACGACAAAAGGAAGAACCGATTATGTTAACAGCGTTGCTTGCTTCTCAAATACGGTTAATGTCTAATGTGCGTTATTTACAAAAAAAGGGGTATCACGCTCAAGCTATCGCAAAACAATTAAAAGTAAATCCATATCGGGTGAAATTAATTGTCGAAAGTAGACAACAAGTGGGAGAAGATCGTTTACTAGAAGTTTTACACAGACTTGCTGGGGCAGACTTTCAATTAAAAACGAGTAGTGGCAGAAGAGAACGAATACTAGAATTATTTTTAATGAACAAATTATAAGATAAGGATTTGATTCGCTGGATAGGCGAGTCAGATTCTTTTTTAATGAAGTTCTGGAGCGGGTGATGGAATTAGGAGGAAATTGGATAGTTGCGACGATAGCACAAGAAGTTACGCCAATACCGTCTGAAGTTGCGATGATACCACCAGAAGTTGAGACTATAGCGCTAAAAGGTACCAATTAAATAGCTAAAATCTATATTTTAACCAAAAAAAAACCAGATTCGAATTTCGAACCCGGTTTTTCATTTAATTAAGCTTTTTTCATTAACTGTGACTTTTTACGAGCCGCAGTGTTTTTATGCATTAATCCTTTAGAAGCTGCTTTATCTACTTGCTTGATAGCAGTTAGGATAAGGTCTTTTGCGTTTTCTTCGTTGTTAAGAGAAGCATTTTCAGCTTTCTTAACTGCTGTACGCATTGTAGATTTTGTGTGAGAGTTTTGTGCGTGAGCAGAAGCATTCGTTTTTACACGTTTGATTGCAGATTTGATGTTAGGCATGTTCTTCACCTCCTAAAAAGTTATTCTTTCCGATACACTTCGTATCTCTTCGTCAGTTTCGCTCGTTCACATGCTCACGTACAAAAGTACGCTCCGCTGTTCCTCACTCACTTCCTCGACCTACTCGTGTCTCAAAAAGAATTTGAGAATGACAGATTCTCATGTTGAAAACTTTGCGCAATTAAATAGCGCTGTTTGCTTTAAGTATTAGATAATATTCTCAATACAACAAGCATTATAATATCAAATCAAAAGTTAAATTGCAATAGATTAACGCAAAGAATATTTACTTGACACCTTGGGCAAACTTTTCTTGAGGTGATAATAATGAGTAAATTAAATTTAATGCGGACAGATTTAATAGATGAAGCTACTGAAGTTGTTCAACATCGAACAGAAAAAGAGAAAGATACCTTGTACGAAACACCAGGAATCCAAATGAACGAAGATCGTAAAGGAAGGGTTCTCATTACGCATATTGAAACAGATGCGAATGGTGCTGAAACCATTGGAAAAARAGAAGGAACGTATATTACGTTATCAGTTCCCACATTGACAGCAGAGGATTCCGACGGCTTTGAGCAATTAGAACAACAATTTATTTTATCGTTGCAAGATATCCACCATGAGTTAAAGTTATCGCCACAGTCAAAAATCCTGGTAATTGGTTTAGGGAATCGAACAATTACACCCGATGCAATTGGTCCCCTAGCCATCGATCGTTTCCATGAAGAAATGTTCTCTTTACCTTTTGAACACGGTCAAGTCGTTTTCTATGCACCTGGTGTAACAGGACAGACGGGTTTAGAAACGGGTGAATTTGTAAAAGCCATTTCTGAAAAGGTGAAACCTGATCTAATACTCATCATTGATGCATTAGCTGCACGGAATCAAGATCGTCTATGTAAAACCATTCAACTCACGAATACCGGAATCCACCCAGGCTCAGGTGTTGGTAATGCACGTAATGAAATATCATTCGAATCTCTTGGCGTTCCAGTAACTGCAATTGGGGTTCCAATGGTAGTGGATGCTCCAGTACTTGTAGTGGAAGCAATCGAAACTGTATTTAAAGTTATCTCAAGCCAAATTGGAGCTGCGTCAAATCCATCATCAGCTCTCTCAGTAGGCTCTTGGTTAAGAAGTACAGACGAGCCAGTAAACGTAGAAGCAATTAAACCTATTTTTGGTGAATGGACTTCGTGGTCATCTGAAGAAATTCGAGGTTTATTACAAGAAGTATTACCACCCCATCATCAACAATTATTTGTATCACCGAAAGAAACGGATACTTGGGTGATCAGACATGCTGAAGTGATTCAATCTGGTGTTACTAAATGGTTGCAAGACGATGTTTTTGGTTCTATCTCGCCTTAATCCTACGTAAGTTGTAGGAGGAGGGGTGAATTATGCGCAAAACAATGCAGAAGGTCATGAGTTTCTATCTTTTTTTATTTTTACTACCAATATTGCTGATTAAACTCCCTATGCTCGCTTTTGGAGTAGATGCACCAAAGAAAGTTGAAACACAACCAGTAGCATACGCTGCAAATGTGACAAAAGAAATTTCAAACAATACCCCAGAAGAAATATCTGTGGAAACTGATGGAGACCCTATAAGCGTTTTGTTGTACTTCACACATATCCAGGAATCCTATCAGCCAATAGTAGAAAAAAAATATGGCTTAAAAGCCGTTAATTATCATCCTACTGCAAACATATCTAATGTAAGTGACCTTGTTGTTCAGCATTTTCAATTAAACGGGGATACTGTTGATGTTTTGGAATTTGATAATATGAATAAAATGCAGATCTCTGGTGCTTATACGAAAATCAGACCTTATTTGCAGAAACAATTGGCTGAAAATCAATATGACGTACTGCTTGATCTTCATCGTGATTCCATCAAACGAGAAAAGACAACTATTAAGAGTGGTGGAACAACCTATGCTCAGTTGACATTTGTTGTAGGAGCCGAACATGTAAACTATAAAATGAATGAAGCCTTTTCCAAAGCAGTTTCCAATGAAGTAAATAGACACGTTCCAACCATTTCCAAAGGAGTCTTGGCAAAAACTCATGATACTGGAAATGGCGTCTATAATCAGGATCTATCAAGTCACGCATTATTAGTGGAATTAGGTGGCATTGAAAATACAGAAGAGGAAATAAATCGGACTATTGCCATACTTGCAAAGGCGATTTCTGTCGTTTTTGAAAATAACACAGCAACCTAACATTGATGTGAAGCGTGTTCACTGCTATAATTTTAAGTAGTTTAATTAGGAGTGGACAACGCATGAATCGAGAAGAACGT
>NZ_JBFUKT010000220.1:0-4713 GCF_056400705.1 Paenisporosarcina sp. P5_A11 | reverse complement strand
TTATTGATTTTTCTAATTCGGAATGGGAGCGTTTCCTAACCATTGAAGGAGAAAAAGCTTACTATATTGGAGTTAATTGTGATACGTGTAGTTTCTTCTTTGAAAGATTAGGTGGAGCTAATAAAAGTAGCATGGCCCCAGAGATTCTATCCCAGCAATTAAGAAGTGGTCTAAGTAAGATAGATGTATCATTTCTTAACGATATTTCAAAAATAATTCCAGCAGGTAAATACATCATATCTCTCATTGAAGTTAACCCTAGCTTAGTTGTTCTTGGCAATGAAAAGGATTACTTTGTTAATGAGCAGGTTCAGATTTGGGGAATTGACACTTTCTGGGGATTACCCAACTCTCCTAAAGTACAGTATTACAGAGGAGAAACGAAAGCATTATCCAATGAAAAGATGTTATTTGAATTTATCGTTCCAATGACACCACAAAATTGGTTAGATGAAGATACTATAGAGAATTATGATAAAACTATTAATGAATTAAATAAACCAACTGCTGTAGCGCTGACGGTTTTAGACGTAAGGCAACCCGCAGATTGGGAAGGTGAAATTGATCATACGAAGCATTTTTGTTTAAGCCATTATTTGATTGATGGTCACCATAAAGTTTATTCAGCAAGTAGGCAAGAAAAATCTATAACACTTTTATCTTTTCTGGCAGTTAAAGAATGTGTTGCAAATAAAAAAGAAATAGATTTTATTTATTCCAAAATATAGATGCTTATTTAACTAACAGTAAATTAGTTGAAGAGCCGGCTGCCGTTGCAGGGCAGCTTTTCTTTTTGAATTTAAAGGGGTAATCAAGTTGATTACTTTCCATTCCGGTGGTTATGTCAACCTAGGGTGCATGCAGCACACTCGTTCAGAGATAGAGTAGATATGTTATGGATCGCATTTCTTATTCAACTAACGGGTTCTTTAGTTGAATAAGAAAAAAGAAAAAAGCTAACGTCTGAGAAAAGACGTTAGCTTTCGGTATTTACAGGTATGCTCCGCATGTATCGTTTTAACTCAAATAACCCACCATTCTTGTAACGCCAAAAACCCTTGATATATAAAGGTTTTAGGCGTTTTTTGTTTAGGTGTAAAGGTTATAGAAAGAAGGAGTAACGCTTTTTTTGTTGAAATTATTGCACTCCCGTGAAAATTAAAATCTCAGACAGTCCAAAAAAGACAATACTAAAGTAGACGCAGCTCATTTGATTTTTTAAAAAGGGCATCGCCTAAACTTGGATCGGATTATTTGTTGGATTAGGATGCATTTGGTTGAGTTATCATCACGTTGTAGCCCAAGCTTCCAAGTCTGAATACCGTACAATTCTCAGCTAAGATTTGTTCGGCCATTCGAGTGGCAATACCGGGAATGGAATCCAACCGCTCAATGTCTTCTGGATGAGAGGATAGTCTAGTAGCGACTTCATGATTTAACAACTCAACCTGCTCAATAAGAAAGTCAATGTGAGTGAGAATGGTTTTTACATGAGACGCTGATGTGGATTAATATATCCTTGAAGTGCTAGTCCGAGGAGGTCCATTTTGTTTTTACGTACTGTGGTCTACTACAAGGAGGCACTTTTCGCTATTTAATAAGGGAAGTGCGAATTGAAAGAGGGAGAGGGAGAGGGAGAGATCCAACTTGGATGAATCGCATTCCACGTTAGACAGACGAAAAGATTCCATGGAACTGACTGTTTTCTATTCTATATTCTAATTATCTTTCACATGCAAAGTTGTCTTTGTCTCGGTTCATTTTGGGCTGGTAGGCAGGGGGAGGGTGCTCTCAACACCATTTGGATACTTGGTGCGCAGATGTGTGCAGTTATCGAACCATTCTGTCGTCCCTGACGCAGTAGCTGGAGCATTAGGTGTTGAAACTGCTGAGGAACTTCCAGATGAAGCTTTCGAACTACCACCATCATTAGAGTGGCTTCCTGAAGAAGTGGATGGCTTACTCACAAATCCTCAATCTGTAGCATAGTCTTCAACTGCCCAAAAGCCTAATTTCTTCGACTTAGCGACTTGCTGTACTTCTTCGTAAGGTGTTAAGTGTGTGTTTGGTGGATACACATTGGCAACGCGTGCTAGCCCATCACGTATCAACACTTCTTTAAAATTTCACCATTTATGTAAACGTAAGTTAACAGACGTCCGTATTTATCACGCTTTTCACCAACATCAAATTCAAGTGTTAAATTCCCACTATTCACAAGAGCGCGATTGCGTTCCTTTGCCTAAGTTCCGAAAGGTTGTTTTCCGAGACGCGGATGATTCGTTTCGGGTGTATCTATTAATAAATATCGAACCGGTTCATTGACACCTTTATACATCACGCGAATCGTATCGCCATCAGTGGTTGAAACCCAACAAGGATTCCGGAAAACGTTAACAATATTCTTAAAAAATCCAACATATATTAAATTCCTCAACTATCTTCACAATTTTCATCTCCATTAAGTATACTTTTCAATACGTTCACTTATTTAATGTCGAATTATTTACTTTTTAATTAGTTATCTTTGTTCCAAAATTACTACTTCATAGTAGGTTTTGTATTCTCATTCTTTGTGATTTGAAAAAAATAACAATCTAAGTAATCAAACGTCATTTAATTATTTGCTTTAGTTATATTGAACTGAAAATGAGAGTTTTCTCATTTAACATTCATCCATTTCTTAAAAAGTGAACGCTTTTTTTTCATATCCGACTGTCAAAATAAGAACTGTAACGTCGTTTCTCACTATATTTTAGGAGGAATGCTAATCATTCCAACATTAACTTTTATATTAAAAGTAGGAACTGTCATCGGTGTTTTTCACACTATTCACTATTGTTAATAAGCATTAGAAGGTTATCTTTTCATATCAGTTTATTATGGGAATAATAAAGAAAAAAGGAGGATTCATAAATGGATAATTATGAAAATGATTTGGTGAAATCCAAATGTCAGAAAATGTTGAGTAAGGTTCCAGAAGTCACGATTTACTTCTGGATCATAAAGATAATGGCAACCACGGTGGGCGAGACAGGGGCAGACTTCCTAAGCTTTAACCTGAAATGGGGTATGGCCAACACAACCTATCTTATGAGTGGCCTCTTGCTCATCGCATTGTTCTTCCAATTCAGGACGAAGAAGTACCTGCCATGGATTTACTGGCTCACGGTCTTGCTAATTAGCGTTGTCGGCACGCTGATCACCGACAACCTCGTCGACAATCTTGGAGTTAGTCTTGTGACGACTACTATCATCTTCAGCTTAGCAATGCTTGCCACATTTTTAGTTTGGTACACGAGTGAGAAGACGCTTTCTATCCATTCCATTTACACAACCAAGCGAGAATCGTTCTACTGGTTGGCTATCCTGTTTACTTTCGCGTTAGGTACTGCAGCCGGTGATCTGGTAGCAGAGGGTCTTAATTTGGGTTACTGGATTTCAGCACTGATGTTTGCTGCACTGATCGGGGTAGTGACCATTGCCTACTATCGCTTCAAGCTTAATGCAGTGTTGGCATTCTGGATTGCTTACATCTTGACTCGACCTCTCGGCGCCTCTTTAGGGGATTATTTGTCGCAGTCTCACCAAGAGGGGGGCCTTGGACTGGGTACTGTGTGGACCAGTGCAATTTTCATCATAACGATTTTGAGCTTAGTCATCTATCTGACCGTAACGAGAAGAGACGATCCAGATAAGTCTTAACTGAGGAGTAGAACGTGCTGAAGTTAAGAATATGAATGAAACGTAACATCTTTGTTAATCTTAGATAATTCAGCAGGGAAAGAAAAATGAGAATTATCTCACTTAACATTCACTAATTTCTTAAAAAAAGTCAGCTGTCTTTTCATACACGTCTGTCACAATAAGGATTGTAAGATCGTTTCACACTACATTTTAGGAGGAATTCGGTTATGAAAAAGAAATTGATCATTCCAGCATTGGCTTTCACTTTAGTGGGAGGAGCAGTCGTAGGTACAAGCCATATGATGCCTGCGTTTGCCAAAGACAATACAACTAACACCAATCAAGAAGAACATCAAGATAAAGAGAACAGTGCACAATTGCAAAAAATCGCAAAAATTTCTAGTAAAGAAGYAGAAGCCATTGCCTTAAAAGAAGTTCCCGGAACAGTGAAAGAGTCTGAACTGGAAGAAGAAGATGGTGTCCTTGTTTATGGATTTGAAGTGCAAACAACTTCCGGTGATGTAAAAGACGTCAAAGTAAATGCAAAAAATGGTGACATTTTCAAAGTTGAAAATGATGACAACGATGAAGGCGATGATGAAGGAGACGGTGAAGAAAATGATGACAACATCAAAGATCTTCAAAAAAGAGCTTCATTATCAAGTAAAGAAGCGGAAGCCATTGCTTTAAAAGAAGTTCCAGGTACAGTAAAAGATTCTGAACTAGAAGACGAAGATGGCGTCGTTGTGTATGGTTTTGAAGTTCAGACAACTTCAGGAGTGAAAGATGTCAAAGTAAATGCTGAAAATGGTGACATTTTCAAAGTTGAAAATGAAAATAACGATGAAGGCAATGATGAAGAAGACGGAGAAGAAAATGATGACAACATCCAAGATCTTCAACAGAGTGCTTCATTATCAAGTAAAGAAGCAGAAGCCATTGCTTTAAAAGAAGTTCCAGGTACAGTAAAGGATTCTGAACTAGAAGACGAAGATGGCGTCGTTGTGTATGGCTTTGAAGTTCAGA
>NZ_JBFUKT010000219.1:0-4729 GCF_056400705.1 Paenisporosarcina sp. P5_A11 | reverse complement strand
GATGATTAACATCCCTTTTCTCAAATATAAAATGAATTCACCCGAACAACAGCGCATTTTTAGCGTCTGTTATTCGGGTTACAATTCATCTTGATGGAGCTACTTGGGCGCACCATAAGGAAGGGGGGAGCACAAAGTGCTCCCCTCTTTTGTCAGAGAATACCAGAATGTTTGTAGGCATTCTTAACGGAGAATTCGTTGGTTTTGTGGCTTTAGTTACTTTGCCATCTCCCCAAGCTAGTCACCGAGCTACTATCGAAATTGGTGTACACAGATCGTACTATAAAAAAAGTGTTTGGACATCGTTAATGAGCAAAGCGGAAGCCTGGGCACAAGAGGTTGGCATTTCTCGCTTAGAACTAACAGTTGTTGAAAATAACGTACCCGTGCTAGATCTTTATAAGAAATTGGGATATAGCGTGGAAGGCACACGAAGTAATTCATTATTGATTAACGAGGAATATATAAATGAATTGTATATGGGGAAAAATTTTACTAAGCGACTCCTGGCATTTAAATAAAAAATCAAATGTAGTAAACGGTTTAATATCGCTGTCGTCATTCTTTCTAAAACGCACCTATCCTATTTCACTTACTACAGTTAAATATTCATATTAATTTGGGTGTCCATTAATAGTGGATGCTCTTTTTTTCAATTACGCATATGAATCGAGCCCTCGATCATACAACCATTTTTACTACATGTTCAATAATCACTTAGATTTACATGCTTTTAATCTACCTTTACGTAGGCTTAATAGGAGATTAACAATCTTCCTTTATAGTAAATCTTAGAGTCATATTAAATTGAAATTTGGAGGTTATTCATATGTTTAATAATAAAATAACAAAAAAACTTCTCCCTGTTTGTGTAATTTCAGCACTTGCGTTGGGTGGCTTGGCTGGAACAATTCCCAATACGTATGTACAAGCTGAAGAAAACAAAAGTAATAATGCGAAAATCAAAAATGTTATTTTCTTAATCGGGGACGGAATGGGTTCCACCTATACTTCAGGCTATCGTTATTTTAAAGATGATTCTTCAACAGCTGCTGTTGAAAGAACAGTATTTGATAAATACCTCGTTGGACAACAGATGACTTATCCAGAAGATCCTGCACAAAACGTAACAGATTCTGCTGCCGCTGCAACAGCAATGTCTGCCGGCATAAAAACATATAACGCGGCTATTGGGGTGGATAACGATAAATCTGAAGTAAAAACCATATTAGAGGCGGCAAAAGAAAAAGGTAAAGCAACAGGCCTTGTCGCTACATCTGAAATTACACATGCAACACCAGCATCATTTGGTGCTCACGATGAAAACCGTAAAAATATGAATGCTATTGCTGATGACTACTATGATGAATTAGTGAATGGCAAACATAAAATTGACGTTCTTCTGGGTGGCGGTTCTGCAAACTTTGTTCGCCCTGACCGCAATCTTACAGAAGAATTCCAAGAGTCAGGATTTAGTTATGTGACAAACAAAGAGCAACTTTCAAAGGATAAAAACGGGCAGGTTCTTGGATTATTTGCTCCTGGTGGACTGCCAAAAATGATTGACCGTACAAAAGAAGTTCCCTCTCTTCAAGATATGACAACATCAGCAATTCAACGCTTAAGCAAAGATAAAGACGGCTTCTTCCTAATGGTAGAAGGAAGTCAGGTGGACTGGGCAGGACATGATAATGATATTGTAGGTGCAATGAGTGAAATGGAAGACTTTGAAAAAGCAGCACATGCCGCAATTGAGTATGCTAAAAAGGACAAGCATACACTAGTTGTCATTACAGCTGACCATTCCACAGGCGGATATTCTATTGGTGCAGATGGAAATTATAACTGGTTTGGCCAACCGTTAAAAGCGGCTAAGCGCACACCTGACTTTATGGCAGAAGAAATTGCTAAAGGTGCGGATGTTGAAAAAACATTAAAAACGTATATTGATCAAAATCTATTAGCATTAAGTGCACAAGAAATTCAATCTGTTAAAGATGCAGAAAAAACTAAAAAAGTCACTGAAATTGACAATGCAATCGAAACAATTTTTAACGAGCGGTCACATACTGGCTGGACAACTGGAGGTCACACAGGTGAAGACGTACCTGTATATGCCTACGGACCTTACAAAGAACGATTTGCAGGACAAATTGATAATACAGATAATGCTAATATTATCTTCGAGCTTTTAGGCGAATCAAAAAAATAAAAATTAACACATAACATAAAAAATCCCGTTGCTCTTTAAAAGCAACGGGTGCTTTTATCATGTTGATCTTAGGGGGATTCATATGAAAAAATTATCTTATATCCTGATGTTCCTACTACTTCTCACGGGCTGTTCAGCAGAAAACAACGCTGAAAATCAATCTAGTGGAGATCCAGTGAAAACAATCGACCAAACGGAAAAAGTCCAAAGTGTAAAAAAAGACGTCTATGTACCGAACCCGCAAATAACGGATGACATTAATCTTGTGACAGTTGGAGAAACCGTAACTGATGATAAAGGTGAACTTACACTAAAATCTTATAAAAACATAAATAAAACTGTAAATATGGGCGGAGTAGAAATGGTTTTAACAGAAGCCAAGCTGATGCATTATGTTCCAGATTACAGCATGATTGACTTTTTTCATGCCTATACTCATGAAGAAGAATTTGACTTTGTAAAGGTAGGAATAGAAGTTAAAAACACATCTAATGAGGACATAAAATTCACACCAGTTGCTTTTGTTAAAACGAGCAGCGGTGAGCTAAAAACATGGGAAGATGACATATTCCTCGAGGAATTGACTGGAGAAATACAAACAAACGGTGGTAAGAAAGGCAATATTGGTTTCATTGTGGAAAACACGGATGATATTAAATCAATCGAAATTCTAACTAGCGATGTTGTTAACAACGAGGACGAAAGCATTGAAAAAGCGAAAACTATAAAAGTTGATATGTAATTTTAACCCTGTCCCTTCTAATGAATGAGCATCTACAAAAAAAGTAGATGCTTTTTTATTTTGATTAATTTAGCTGTATTTCTCATTAACTATAAAACTTAAAATATTCCATTTAACCTCTAATAAAATAATGCCCATAAAATAAAACTAAAAACGCTAAAGTGACATAGAAAAAAGTCACTTCTTTTTTTGTGAAACAATATCCCGAAAGTCGAAATGTCTATTCCATTAGAATACATTACACTAGTGTCATTAAAGAAATCAAAGAACAATAAAGATGTTCTCAAGACGGTTGTGGTAATTCGATAGAGAATATCTAATATTTTTCTAGATTTCAAGTTCATAAGAAAAATACATTTCGAGAAATATCTTAAGAATAAACCAATGATACACAAGCATTTATTTAGAATTATCGGATTCATATTTATCGGATGGATTCTTTCAAAACGTAAATATAAACACCAAAAACCTCTTTTAGAGGTTTTTTTACGGTGTGCTTTTTATATATTTTTCCCCATATACAATTCATTTATATATTCCCCGTTAATCAATAAAGAATTACTTCGTGTGCCTTCTACTACGTATCCCATCTTTTTATAGATAGCTAGAGTAGGTTCTTTTTTTTCAACAACTGTTAATTCTAATCGAGAAATGCCAACTTTAAGTGCCCAAACTTCTGCTTTTTTCAATAACGATGTCCTAACACTTTTTCCATAGTACGCTCTGCTTACACCAATTGTAATAGTAGCTCGGTGACTTGCTCGGGGAGAAGGACCGGGAACTAAAGCCACAAAACCCGCGAATTCTCCGTTCAAAATACCGACAAATAACCTGGTGCTCTTTGATTGTTTCCATTCGACAATTCTTTTGCGAATGGATTGAAGAGACATTTTGTACTCATCTTTCCCAAACAGTATAAAGTCGAATTCTAAGTCAACCTCATGTTGAAGCTTAATGAAAAAACGCGCATCATCTAATTCAACAGGACGAATAATTAAAATATCCTCTGTATTAGTTGAACTGACATTTATTACATCAGTTTCTTTAACAAAAGTCACGGAACTACCTAATTTAATTTCTTTAATTGTAAAATCAGAATTCATCCAAGCTGAAAAGTGTGTGGAAGGTGGTTTCGATTTCTTCCACCATGTAATATTTAAATACGCGGCATTTGGTAATGGTAGACCCACAATATTTTCGATAGCAGTATATGTCAGAGTGACTTCGTTGTGTGTAACTTTTGTAAAAAACGAAGCAAGAGGGAGATACTTAGTCTCTACTTTCGTTACCATAAATAACCTCATTTCTAATTAAAAAGATATGGAGACTGATTGCTACAAATTTGTCAATTTCACTAGTAGGCTAAAAGATTTTTAATGAAAAGAACCCCACTTCATAGAAGAGCAAAGAAATTCCCTTTTGAAGTTATTATTAGCTGTGAAAGCTTGCCTTTATGTCCTCTTTACCTGGAATAGTTGGAATTAAACCTGCTCTTGATCGGGTGAATATTTTAATGTTCAGTTCTTCTTCTAAGCTGCTTATGGCTTGGCTAATACTTGAAGTGGATATATACAATCTTTCTGAGGATTGAGTAATTGATTTAGAATTGGCAATATCATTGATAATCAATAATTGATTAATTCGCATAATTTATTTCCTTTTTTCCGAAATAGTTATTAACATATCTCTCTAAGAAAATTAATATTAGATAAGTTTATAATATTCTGTTATTTCAAGCCTATTCTTGATATAGTTCACATAATAGAGTTCTCAAG
>NZ_JBFUKT010000218.1:0-4734 GCF_056400705.1 Paenisporosarcina sp. P5_A11 | reverse complement strand
ATTCAAAGTAGAGGTTGCTTTCTGTACCATGAAGTTTTCGTATCCCAATCCATGAGCAAATTTAATCGTAGCATCCATACAGTATTCTGTTTGGGCGCCGCAAAATTCAATACGATGTACAGCTAATTGGTMTAAAAGATATTTTAAGTTCGTTTTATAAAAAGAATTTGCATGTATTTTTCTTACAAAAAAGTMTTGTTCTTGAACATCTAGATTGGCATTAATAGCCCAAAGTTCTTCTTCAGGTATTAATTCTTCATCACAGTGTTGAACAAAAATGATTGGTTTATGTAATTCTCTATATAAGGCAATTCTATTATTTACTTTAGTGAGTAAATTCAAATAAATGATCTCCGCTGTAACATACGCCATTTTGTAAATCGATAACAATTAAAACATCTGCATAAGTCTCCATTATTTTTACCTCTTTCATTTTGAAATATGTAAGTTCTATCATTTGAGGATACACTCTTATTTCGCAATAAACCATAGAAAGATTACACAAAAATCAAACAAATCTTACGTTCAGTATTGTTGGTTTAGAATAAAGTTTGATTATAAATCACTCTAAATCCTGGATTTAACTGCATATTAAAAGCAATCGTTTTGAATAAAGATTGATCAAAACGATTGCTTTCTTTAATTTTTAAGAACTGTTTTTTATGAAAAAGATAGATTATTTTAATCTCCTTATTCCACTAAAGCACCAGCTACTTTAAGTGTAATACTTCACAAAGTTAGTAAAGAACAATAAATAAAAACACTCCTATGAGATGCCACTATTGATGGTACTTTTTAGGTGGTATACTGGAAATAGATTACTTATCTAATAATGAAGGGAGGTTTACGCGTATGGAGGTAACATTTACAGTAAGCAAATGGGATGAAAAGCCAGTCGATAACACTAAAAAAGATTTCCCTATTAATATTGCCCATGTCGAATATGATATTGATGGTGAATTAAAAGGAAAAGCTTTTGTTGAATATTTATTATATTATCTAGAATCAAATGTAGAAGACGGTCACATGGCCACTTCTGAAATTTCCGGATTTCTGCATTTCGAGGGTACTTATAAGGGAAAACGGGGGACGTTTACAGCTATAGAGCAAGGAATATTTGATAAAGGAAATCTAGATTCTCCGGCAACAATCATCAAAGCAACCGGTGACTTAGAAAGCCTGCAAGGGTCCTATAATTATAAGTTTGAAGGTCAAACCAGTAAAATGATTCTAGACTTTGAATTCTAGCAAAATACCCTATAGTTTAGTAAAAAGGGCATCCCCTGTAAAACCAGGAATGTCCTTTTCGTCGAACGAGCTTGTTCAACTAACCTGCCCCGTTAGTTTAAAAAGAAAAATGCTTTACTCCTTCTTGAAGTAAAGCATCCGTTACTTTAATATCACTTTCCAAGATTTTCAGGATTCTCAACATATAAGCCTAACACATACCCACAATTCGAGCAGTAAAATGAGGATATTGATGACGATTGACTTCTTGGATTGTTGTAGGAAAATATATGAACTACTGCATTCCCTGACCGAATAATACCCTTTTCAATTTGACTGTTATTACATTTAGGACACTCTTTTTCTTCCATCTTTAAATCTCTCCATTCCCAAAAAATTAGTAACCTTTTTATTCTTCTATATTATTTACGAATTACCAATAATTTAGTTTCCTTTCCTTATTCAACTATCCTGCCCCGTTAGTTTAAGTGTAACATTTCACAATGGATCGCCGAAATCTACTTGATGTTTTGGACGTAAAATAGACCATCGACCCATCGAAATGATGGTCTTGTTTAACTAAAGCACCCGTTACTTAAAGCATATTTCTTCACAATCTAACATATAAAATTTCATAATCTGAGAAGAGATAATACAATTATTTAATTTCGAATACGAATAGTTCATAATTGCCGCGTTATGTACTTTAAAGTTATCCGTTATTGGATATACGAAATAATTTTAATCAAACTATTTTAGAAATGATCGAACTTTGTTTTAAATGATCAAACTTTATTTCAAAGCTACAAATTTAGCGAGAATCCTCAATTTTCAGGTGAAAAATAAACCTCGTATTTTTGAACAAGGTTTGATCAAAATACGAGGTTTCACCTGTTTCTTGCTATTCACTTTTATAAAAATGTTTGATTATTTCGGAAATCGAATCTTCAACTAAAGCACCCGTTAGTTGAATAAGAAAACTAAACGAACAATTGCTCCAGTAACCCTATAAACAAGATTGATAATATAACAGTTGGTATTGAAATTAATATCTTATTTCGCAACCTAATATTCTCGAATCGTCTATATATCTTATTTACTACTGGGTAAACGATTATTACGATAGTTAACTTTATACATATTGCTATTAAATCAACAGAAGTAAATGGTTTACCTATGTATTTATCAAAGGGAATGTTGAAGACAAAAAGTGCTGAAAATAAGATGTATTGATAAATACAAAATCTAACATAATTCAAAGGTGATTACTCCTATTCATTGGCTATTAATGTTCCTTTAATGGATACTTCTACATTTAGTATATATCATAGGAAATTTCTTTCTGACTCCCTTGTTCAACTAACCTGCCCCGTTAGTTCAAGAAGAAAAAAGGCTTAACTTTTTATTGAAGTAAAGTACCCGTTAGTTGAATTAGGATGTTTCTTTATTACTCATTTTAAAGAAACCCTCTGGATACAAATGGTCCTCTTCAACATCTACATCTGGGTACTTAGTAAAAACTGACTCAAACTCACCGCTATCAGTAAGGTAATCAATGACTTCAACAATTCGTTCTCTGCTTACAATATCAATTAGAACCATATCGCTTGCTTGAAAGTATGTTCCATTCATAAATTCGCCTGTCTTTGCATTCTTCTCTCTTAGAGTCTGAATGTTATTGTATGTAAAAAATGTTGCAATCCATTTGGAACGGTCTGAAAAGGTTACTATTACATCCAGATTGTCATCCTCAACATTCCATTCACCTTCAGACCATTCTTCAGCTTCTATCCATATGTGTCTATTGCTTGTTTCTTTCAAATGAACCCCACCTTAAATCAGATATTTTGTAGCTTTCTTCTCTAATAATTATTGAACTAAACTGCCCCGTTAGTTTAATAAGAAAAAGGGCTACTTAAGCAACAAGCAACCCAATGTTCTTTAACTAAAGCAACCGTTATTTCAACAAGAGAATTAGATGAAAAGTCATTATTAATTTTTTATTCCTCTTTCTCCTAGCCCTTTTTCAATCCTTTTTCTATCAACTTCTTCTACCCAATCATAGTATTTCTCATAAAGTGGACGTATCTGGTCTGCTTCACGGGCTATGACTTCGCACCCTCGGTCGTCGTAAACGAAGAAAATAATATCTTTTGTGATGTTCACAAAGAAAACATCGGGATAAGCGGAGTATCTCCCAAACTTAGGTGTCAAAGGAAAATCCTCATTACTCGCTGCCTTAAGTAATTGATTTACACGTATGTCTTCTCGTTTACACAGCAAGGAACATTGTTGCATCTCAAAATCTTCTGCTTCGTCCAACTCGAAGGGATAAGGGTAAGTTTTCACCTGAATTCGTTTCAAATTATTTTTACACTTCAGAAACGGCTGATATACCTTCAGTTTTCTTGTACGTTTTTCTTTCCTTTTGTGCTTATACACATTCGTTACAAGGAAAAAGTCGTCATTTTCCTCAAATAATTCATTAAAAATTGTGGATGTTTGTTTATATACTAGACGAAATCGTTCAAGATTGAGTTCATCATTTTCTTTGAATTGATAGATTTCCCCACCAAGTGAAAAATGGATGCCAATGTCCCATTGATAATAAATGCTTGGGAGTAATTCGACAGTTGGAAACCTTTCATTAAGATAGTCCATTATGTTCATTTACTCATTCTCACTTTCGTTTACATCGAATTGTCAAATTGATAATAATTATAGCATTTCATATTAAACTAAACTGCCCCGTTAGTTGAATAAGAAAAAGACTCCACTCCTTATTGAAGTAAAGCACCCGTTATTTCAATAAAATTAATTATTTTCAAATTTCAGGTCAAACGTCTCTTCAATGCCATTATTTTTTACAATTACTTGTATTACTTCGTCTTTACTTATCGATGCCCCACCTATTGAGCTGCTACTACCAGAATTGAATATTAATGATTTAGGGGGTTCATTGAACGACTCTGTAGAGTAAGTTGTTTTTCCGTTATCTTCTCCCCATTTTTCAGTTCCTCTATAAATATAATCAGCTTCCCAATGTTCACTTTCTCCTGTAAATTTATAATCCTTGTTAATAGTTTCCGTACAAGCAGTTAAAAACATTAGTGTAAATAATACTGCGATTATATTTTTTTTACCTTAATTCCTCCTTTATTGAAAACCGAATCATACAACCATTTATACATACTATTCCTTCAATCAATTATTAATCCATTTTTTCACTAACCTGCCCCGTTAGTTCAATAAGTTCAACAAAAAAAGCGTTAATCCTCCTTTCCATAACATTAACACCTAAACAAAAACGCCCAAAACCTTTATATATCAAGGGTTTTGGACGTTACAGGAATGGTGGGTTATTTGCGTTAAAGCTTTACATGAGGAGTATTCCAATACAAGAAAAAGAGCCGGCCTATTAAAATAGTGACCTGTTCAGTTATCTAGTTCGAAATTTAAATAAAAATACAACTGAGCCCAAATTCGCATATGAATTGGGCTCAGCTT
>NZ_JBFUKT010000217.1:0-4774 GCF_056400705.1 Paenisporosarcina sp. P5_A11 | reverse complement strand
GGGGACATTCAAGAACATATAGTTCAAAGTCGTTATTACTGATTTTGGCTGTAGCCAAAATCCTTTTCTGTTAGTGTCATCCTCGTTCTTGTTTTGATTCCAACTTGGAGCGCAATTTTTCCAACTTGGCTCTCATATTTTCCAACTTGGCTGCCCTTTTTTCCAACTTGACTCTCWTATTTTCCAACTGAGCAATCGCTCAGCCAAAATCCTTTTCTGTTAGTGACATCCTCGTTCTTGTTTCCCATCATTTTACTATTAAAACTAAACACCTCATTCTTACAATTAAAAATGATAATCCGCAAAAAATGCACATAACAAAAGAGGAGCTAAGTGACTCGTCACTTAACTCCTCTTCGCTTCCTATTTAGTTACTCCCCTGAAAGAACATTCTCTAAAGTTTTCACAAATAAATCAACTTCGTCTTTTGACGCGTTTAATGGCGGTAGTATCCGTAACACATGTTCTCCAGCTGTCAGTGTTAGTACCTTTTCAGCCAATAACTTCTTAACTACATCAAGTGCACTTCCTTCAAATACGACTCCTACTAATAGGCCTATACCTCTGACTTCTTTTATTTGAGGATACTCTTTCTTTAATTCTTCCATTTTCTCAACTAAATAGCTTCCAAGTTTTTGAGCATCTTGGGCGATTTGATTTTCGACTATATATTGGACTGTGGCAAGACCCGCGCTTGTTGCTAAAGGATTGCCTCCAAAGGTGCTGCYGTGACTTCCAGGGTTAAAAGCTTGAGCTACTTCATTTGACGCGATAAGTGCACCGATTGGAAAACCCGATCCAAGTCCTTTTGCAAGTGAGACAATATCAGGGATGATGCCATATTGTTGATATGCGAATAATGAGCCCGTTCTGCCCATGCCAGTCTGTATTTCATCAATCATTAGTAATAAATCATTCTGCTTACAGATTTCCGCTAGCTTCAAGACCCACTCTTTATTTGCCGGAATTACGCCACCTTCTCCTTGGACGAGTTCTAGCAATACTCCACAAGCTTCAATTGTTTCTAACACTTTCAAATCCTCAAAGCTGTTAAATTCTAAATGTTGAAATCCTTCTACTAAAGGAGCAAAACCTTGTTGAAGCTTCTCTTGTCCAGTTGCGGATAAGGCAGCTAGTGTTCGACCATGAAAGGATTGTTTAAAGGTAATGATGTTGCGGCTATCTTTCCCGCGCATCTCCGCATGCTTTCGGGCAAGTTTTATCAGAGCTTCATTGGCTTCTGTTCCGCTATTGCAGAAAAAAACCTGATCGCCAAAGCTGTTGTCAATTAGCAACTTCGCAAGCTTTTCTTGAGAAGGAATATGATAGAGGTTCGAGCAATGCCATAATAATGACAGTTGTTCCTGGACCTTGTCATGTACATAGTCAGGAACATGACCCAAATTACAAGTAGCGATTCCAGAGGTGAAATCCAAATATTTGTCTTCATTTTCATCCCAGATAAAGCTACCTTTCCCTTTCACCATCGTGACTGGGAATCTGGAATATGTATTCATCACAGGCGATTGTTCTACAGAAAGCGTCTGTTGATTAGACATGGAACAGCTCCTTATCTTTAACTAGTTTTGTACCTATACTTTCTTCATTACAATAATGGGTTAACCCATTTTCTTGGCGGCCGTCCATGATAACAACTTCCTTAACCCCTTTGTTCAAAGCATCTTTTGCACCATTTACTTTAGGGATCATTCCGCCGGTAATTGTACCATTGTCTATTAGTACATTGATTTCATCGATGGATAGAGATGAAATGGTTTGTTTCACACCGTCAATCTCTTTATATATGCCAGGAATGTCACTCATTAACACCAATGGACACATTAACTTACCTGCAATCACGGCCGCAGCTGTATCGGCATTAATGTTGAATCGTTGCCCACCTTTATCCATTCCGACGGGTGATACTACTGGAATATAGTTCATGTAGCACAACTGTTTGAGCCATGTTTCATTTACTGATATCACATTCCCTACATAGCCTAGCTTCGAATCGGACTGCTCTGCTTCTAAAAGCCAGCCATCGATCCCACTGAGCCCGACTGCTTGCCCACCTGCCTGTAGGATACTGCGAGTGATTGATTTGTTTATTTTGCCGCTAAGCGCCATTTCAATCACGTCTAGCATTTCATCAGTCGTGACCCTCAGTCCATTTTCAAAAACAGAAGGAATAGCTAATTGATCGAGCAGACTGGTAATTAATTTGCCACCACCGTGGACGATAATCGGCATGTATTTCCCCGACGCTTGTATGTCACACAACTCTTGATAAAAAGACGCTGGCACCTCGTCGATTACACTGCCACCACACTTTATAACTAGAAACTCCATTAATAAAAACCTCCTTTTAAGTCCGATAAGATGCATTAATTCGAACGTAGTCATACGTCAAATCGCAGCCCCACGCTACTGCTTGTTCATTGCCCTCATGTAAGTCGACAACAATTTTCACTTGTTCGTTCTCAAGATATGTTTTAGCCATTTCCTCACTAAACTCTTGAGGTAAGCCGTTCTTAACGACTGTTATTGGGCCAATTTTCACCGTAACTTTTAATGGATCGATATTTTTTCCGCTATACCCGACTGCACAAATGATTCTTCCCCAGTTCGCGTCACTGCCAAAGATTGCTGTTTTCACCAAGCTCGAACCCACGATTGACTTACTGATTACTTCAGCCGTCTCTTTTTCAAGCGCACCCGTAACCTCCACTTCGATTAGCTTTGTCGCTCCTTCTCCGTCACGTGCGATTTTTTTTGCAAGTTCCTCACAGACCATTTTCAGCGCAGACATGAAGCCATTCCATTGTGGATGATCAGGGGATAATTCATTATTTTCCGCAAGACCATTTGCCAAAATTAACACCATATCGTTCGTACTTGTGTCCCCATCTACGGTAATCATATTAAAGCTGTGGTTGGTGATTTCTTTTAATGCCATTTGTAAAGCATCCGGTGCGATAGCCGCATCAGTTGTAACAAAACCAAGCATAGTGGCCATATTCGGATGAATCATTCCAGAACCTTTTGCAGCCCCACCAATAATCACTTTTTTTCCATCAATTTCTAGGCTAACGGCCAGGTGTTTGACAGAAGTATCAGTTGTTAAAATCGCTTGTTCAAAATGACCAGACTGATTATTCGTGATATCAATTTGCTTAATCCCATTATGAATTTTGTCGATCGGCAACTGTTGTCCGATAACGCCTGTCGAAGTCACTGCAACATAATGTTGAGGAATTCCGATTGACAAGGAAAAATGATCTCTCATTTCAAGTGCGTTTTTCATTCCTTCCTCCCCAGTGCACGCATTCGCATTACCAGAGTTCACAAGGATTGCCTGTATCTTATTTTCAACTGCTATGCTTTCCTTTGTCACAGTCAAAGGGGCTGCCTGGAATAAATTTGTTGTGTAAACGCCTGCAGTAATTGCAGGAACTTCCGAGTAAATCCAACCTAGATCCAACGCTTTTCTTCTAAGACCGCAATGCAAACCTCCCGCTTTAAATCCCTTTGGAGATGAAACGGTTCCTTCTAATACAGTTTCGAGTTGCTGTGTTTGTTGAATAAGTGCCTGTTCCATTGTTTTGCCTCCTATGGATAAAGTGGTGATAATTCTAATCCCGTTGTTTCATTCCACCCCATCATGATATTTACATTTTGCACGGCTTGACCTGCCGCACCTTTCATCACATTGTCAATCACAGAAACGATGATTAATTGTTTGGTTCGAACATCAAGCGCAAATCCAATATCACAGTAATTGGAACCGTATACTTCTTTCGTCGATGGGTAACTCCCGTCTGTTCGAATACGCACAAACGGACTATTTCGATAAAATTCTTTATATAAGAAAACGACCATCTCCATTGTTACCGATTCTGTTAGTCTCATATAAATCGTACACATGATTCCCCGCGTCATTGGCACCAGATGTGTGCTAAATGTCAGTTGAATTGCTTGCTTAGCAATACCAGATAGCACTTGCTCCATTTCCGGAATATGCTGATGTTTGCCTAGCTTATAAGCTTTTACATTTTCATTCGTTTCGGAAAAATGCGTACCAAGTGAGACCCCTCTGCCGGCACCGGACACCCCTGTCTTTCCATCAATGATGATGGAGTTCTCATCAATCCAACCAGTCTTAAGAATTGGGATAATCGCTAATAAGCTTGCCGTCGGAAAACAGCCTGGATTTGCAATCAACTGTGCTCCTTCGATTGCCTTTCCATTGATTTCACTCAGCCCATACACCGCTTTGTTCAAATGTTCTTGTGAAGCAGATGCTTGCATATACCATTGTTCATAGACTGTTGGTGAATTCAGCCGGAAATCACCAGACAAATCAATGCACTTGATCCCTTTTTCAAGGAGCTGCGGAATAAATTCCTTACTAACTCCAGATGGCGTGGCGAAAAAAACAGCTTCTGCCCCGTCCATTAAAACTTCCAAATTCATTGAGGTGAGAATAGGCATCTCCACACCGGATAAATGAGGATAAACATCTTCAACCTCTTTTCCTGCATAAGAGTTCGATACAACGGAGTGAATATTTATGTATGAGTGGTTTTTTAAAATTCGTATAAGTTCTAAGCCTCCATACCCAGTAGCGCCTACAATATTGACTTTCAATTAATCATCTCCAATATCCAATTAATTCTAATTTTTATTATTATACATAAATCAGAATTTATATTCAACCATTTTCGGAAATCAATTCTAATTGAATGCTCATGCAATCACCAAAAAAGGCACGCAC
>NZ_JBFUKT010000216.1:0-4901 GCF_056400705.1 Paenisporosarcina sp. P5_A11 | reverse complement strand
ACAAAACCAGCTGAAGTTAAGATCAATGAAGAACTAGCTTTAAAATGGTTATCAAATGGTGCTAAACCATCTGATACAGTTCGTAACTTGTTCTCTGATCAAGGTATCATGGAGAAACACCATATCGCAAAAAACGCTAAGTAATCGGGGGCAGCATAATGAAGCAGCTGATTGAAACAATTGTTAAACCATTAGTCGATTATCCGGATGATGTTCGAGTTGAACTTGACGAAAATACAAACCGTATTGTCTACAAACTTTCTGTCCATGCTGAAGATATGGGGAAAGTGATTGGTAAGCAAGGACGTGTGGCGAAAGCGATTCGTACCATTGTTTATTCAGCGGCAAGCAGCCACCATAACAAGAAAACGTATGTCGATATTTTAGATTGATAAAAGAGGAAGGAGCTCACAGTTCCTTCCTTTTTTGTACCGATAAAAGGTGAAATGTTTTAATATTAATTTTTACTAACTTAGACTTTTCATCTAAATTCAAGCATTGTAGCCGAGATAAAATTGCGTTTGGACCCACAGGACGTGGGTCATGAAGGCGTCGCGATCTTAGCCTTCGACGCTTTTCTAATAAGCTTGGTAAAGAATGTAGTTGATATTGAAGAACAAACAAAAGGGTACATTCGCGCCTAGCATGCCGAAAGAGCGGGAAGAATGAGACCCACAAGTATGTGGTTTTCTTACGATGATGACAGGTTTCCAGTTCGCTTCGGAAGCTTTACCAACTGCACGTTGTTCTCGAGATAAAAGAGATTGGGCTTGTGACTGTGTCACTTCGCCCAACTCTCTTTTCGTAGATCATCCTGCGGCGGGTGTGCAACCTGAAAGCACACAATGATTTTGGTTTGTTTAACTAAAGAATAGAAGGTTTCTTTAAGTAGATGTTCGGCCAAAGATGCTATTTTGGCCTCTTCCTGCTTCTTTTATTTTCAAGCTAAAATTGACAGAAGTTGAGTGAAATTTGATTTAATTAAGTATCACTAAAACTAAAGACTGAATCCTTAATTGCTTTAATCGTGGATAATTAAAAATAGAAGAAAGAGTACATTTGCGCCTAGCATGCTAAGGAAGGAAGGTTAAAAACGCCACGTCCTGTGGCAACACCTTCATGACCCACTTCCTGTGGGCCAAAGAATGAGACCCACAAGTATGTGGTTTACAGACTTGTTGGCTCATGCGGAACGTGCGGCTAGCGCAAATGTACGATAAACAACAGTATAGTTTAACAGAGCCTTTTAATAAGGAGTGATTTCAATGGAATGGTATAACGTAGGTAAAATTGTTAATACGCATGGGATTCGTGGAGAGGTTCGTGTGATTTCAAGTACGGACTTCCCTGAAGAGCGATATGCAATTGGTAACAAGCTTTCATTATTTAGAGAAGGAACGAAAACGCCTTTAGTGTTAACTGTGGCTACTCATCGTCAACACAAAAACTTTGACCTTTTGACATTTGAAGGGTTTTTGACAATTGAAATGGTGGAAGGTTTCCGTGGAGGCATCTTAAAAATTTCTGAAAACMAATTAACTGATTTAGAGGGTAATGAATACTATTTCCATGAAATCATGGGATGTACTGTTTATGACCTTGAAGGACAAGAAATTGGTGTAGTGACTGATATTTTACAAACAGGAGCTAATGATGTTTGGACTGTGACGCCTGCAAAAGGAAAACCCCATTACATTCCTTATATCGAAGATGTAGTGAAAGATATTGATGTGGATGAAAAGAAAATCATTATTGACGCATTGGATGGCTTATTGTCATGATGCATATTCGTGTGTTGTCGTTGTTTCCAGCTATGTTCGAAGGTGTCTTTGGATCATCGATTTTAAAAAAAGCACAGGAAAAGCAGGCTGTTACATTAGAGGTAACCGATTTTCGTACGTATTCAGGCAATAAACATAGTCAGGTAGACGATTATCCTTATGGCGGGGGTGCAGGTATGGTTTTAAAGCCGGAGCCCTTATTCCAAGCTGTAGAGGCAATATCTACAACCTCGACAAAACCAAGAATCATTTTAATGTGTCCACAAGGTGAGCGCTTTACACAAGCAAAAGCAGAAGAGCTAGCGCAAGAAGAAGAATTGATTTTTTTGTGTGGCCATTACGAGGGATACGATGAACGGGTTCGCGAACATTTGGTAACAGACGAAATTTCAATCGGAGATTTTGTGTTAACGGGTGGCGAACTTGGAGCAATGACGGTAATCGATAGTGTCGTACGATTACTACCTGGAGTACTTGGTAACGGGGAGTCTCCTGTTCAAGATTCATTTTCAACTGGTTTACTCGAGCATCCACACTACACAAGACCTTCAGAATTCAGAGGATTTAAGGTGCCTGAGGTGTTGTTATCTGGTAATCATGCACTTATTGATCAATGGCGTCGCGAACAATCTTTATATAGGACCTGGAGTAGACGTCCCGACTTGCTGCAAAATACTGAATTAACCGCGAGTGAACAAAAGAAAATTGCTCAGTGGGTGAAAGAGAAAAACAACTAAATGGTCTTGCTTGCTTCAATGAGTTGTGGTATCATTTAATCTGTACTTCTTTTGTGAAGTGCCGAATTACGGTGTTCCGCTGCAGCCATAGTCGTTGGCATGAGCATCTGTCTAAGGAGAGAAAACTATGCAAAACATTATTACAGAAATCACTAAAGACCAACTTCGTACGGATCTTCCTGAATTCCGTCCTGGTGACACAGTTCGTGTACACGTTAAGGTCGTAGAGGGAACTCGCGAACGTATCCAAATGTATGAAGGTGTTGTTATTAAACGTCGTGGTGGCGGAGTAAGTTCAACATTCACAGTTCGTAAGATTTCTTACGGAGTAGGTGTAGAGCGTACATTCCCAGTACACACACCAAAAATTGCGCAATTAGAAGTTCTTCGTCGTGGTAAAGTACGTCGTGCGAAATTGTATTACCTACGTGATCTACGTGGTAAAGCAGCTCGTATTAAAGAAGCGCGCTACTAATAATCTAAATCAGAAAGAGAGCTTGGCAATCAAGCTCTCTTTCTTTTTGCTTGTCATTAATAATACTTGTACAATTAAACTAATTGAAGCAAGGAGGCAACAACATGGAACAAGCTAAAAAAGAAAAGAATGAGTTTTGGGAATGGTCAAAAGCATTGCTCATCGCTTTTGGACTAGCCTGGCTGATTCGGTTTTTTCTATTTACACCAATAGTCGTCGATGGAGAATCGATGATGCCAACACTTGAAGATGGAGACCGTATGATTGTCAACAAAATTGGCTACGAAGTAGGAGAACCTGAACGGTACGATATCGTTGTGTTTCATGCACCTGAAAAAAAAGATTACATAAAACGGGTAATCGGTTTGCCAGGAGATCATGTTGCTTATAAAAACGATCAGTTATTTATTAATGGTGAACCTCAAGAAGAACCTTATTTAGAACCTTATAAAAAAGAAATTATTGAAGGTCCTTTAACGGAAGATTTCACACTTGAAGATTACACAGACGTGTCAGTAATCCCTGAAGGATATGTGTTTGTGATGGGTGATAATCGAAGATATAGTAAAGACAGTCGAATGATTGGATTAGTTTCGATGGAGGAAATAATAGGCAGCACAAGTGTTATTTTCTGGCCACCAAATGAAATGGGATTTGTCGAGTAACAATGGAGGGGATTAAAACATGACCATACAATGGTTTCCGGGTCATATGGCGAAAGCTCGCCGCGAAGTAACGGAAAAATTAAAATTAGTTGATATTATTTTTGAATTAATTGACGCTAGGTTACCGTTATCTTCAAGAAATCCAATGATAGACGAAGTAATTGGTCAAAAAACAAGATTGTTAATATTAAATAAAGCTGATATGGCGGATGATTTTAAAACGAAGGCATGGATTCGCTATTTCGAAGAGCGTGGTCATCGTGCAGTTGCCATAAACTCATTTGAAGGCAAAGGATTACAACAAGTAACTAATGCTGCCACCGAACTATTAGCTGAAAAATGGGAGCGTATGGCTTCTCGCGGGATTAAACCTCGTGCGATTCGCGCGATGATTGTTGGTATTCCGAACGTAGGGAAATCTACATTAATCAATCGTTTAGCAAAGAAAAATCTCGCGAAAACAGGAAATACTCCTGGGATAACTAAAGCTCAACAATGGATTAAAGTAGGCAAAGAACTTGAATTATTAGATACACCAGGTATATTATGGCCGAAGTTTGAAGATCAATCAGTTGGCTATAAATTAGCTTTAACTGGTGCCATCAAAGACACCATTACTAATATGGAAGATTTGGCCGTATACGGCTTACATTTTCTAGCTGATCACTATCCAAAACGCATGGAAGAACGATATAAATTGACTGAAGTGGATGAAGATTTAGTGAAAACTTTTGATCACATCGGAAAACTTAGACGTGCTATCGGAAATGGTGGGGAAATCGATTATGAAAAAGTTGCAGAACTCATCGTACGCGATATCCGTGGTCAACATCTCGGGAAATTAACGTTTGATATTGTAGAAGAGATGTCTACGACTTCAGAACAATAACCTTTTTTGCCTTCGGGTAAGAAAGGTTTTTTCATGATACATAATTTAGAGGTGAAGAGTATGGAAACCATCAAAACGATTGCTGAAAAACTAAAACACACGTCTCAGCCAAATGAATGGACTAATAAATTAACTGAAGATCATCGAGCGGGAGTATTAAAGTTAATTACTTCATGGCAAAAAAGACTGGAGCAAGAAAAACAGATACAAATGATTCATGAAGAGAAAATCCGTTTTGACGAAAGTTTTAAACGACATAAAAATGACTTAGTTGCTGGCATTGATGAAGCAGGGCGAGGACCACTTGCTGGTCCAGTCGTCACAGCGGCTGTCATTTTTCATGAACACCCACAT
>NZ_JBFUKT010000215.1:0-4982 GCF_056400705.1 Paenisporosarcina sp. P5_A11 | reverse complement strand
GTACAACTCACACTTGACCTTTTTAATTATGTGAATTGAAGCTATAACACTCGTTCGCATATTCCACTTCGTCGAAGACACACTGGCGTAAAGCTAACTGTTACTTCTGCCTTCAAAGATCGGAACTTTCACAATTTTATGTATGTACAAAAGTAAAAAGCATAATCCCACAGGGATCATGCTTTTATGACTTTCCCGCTGACCGCATCCTCTTGGGCTAACCAATTTATATCGTTTTTATTATCTCTTACTCTATTTTATTCACTCATTCCTCTTCATTTTCACCATTCTCCGCTTTTGTCTATCCTTAAAAGCATTAAACTTCATATACATAACAAGAGTCTAGTAAATTATTAAAAAGTTAAGAGGTGAAAAATTTGAAAAAAAATGTGTTAGTAATTGCAGCACATCCCGACGATGAGCTCCTTGGTAGCGGTGGAACGTTAAAGAAATTAATTAATAATGGAAATAAAGTTATCACCGTTATTTTCGCTAAAGGACGGAAGGAAGAGGAGGGACACATGAAGCAGGCCATCTTAATGGCAAATAAACACTTAGGTATAKAAGAAGTTATTTTTTTGGAATACCCGAATCTATTATTGGAGACATTTCCATTACATGTTATCAATAAAGAGATTGAAGCTTTAATAGCAAAGTATGAACCTTATATGATTTTTACCCATCACTATGGCGACATTAACATGGACCATCAAATTCTGTTTCAAGCCGTGTTAACTGCAGCCCGCCCGCTACCAGGAAAAAAGCCAATTGAACTACTTTGTTTCGAAACAGTTTCTTCCAGTGAGTGGAGCCAACATACGAATGATAAGGCCTTTAAACCTAATTATTATGTCGATATTACAGAGACAATCGAGATAAAACTCGAGTCACTTCAGTTCTATGATGTAGAGATGAAACCATTTCCTCATCCGCGATCATATAAAGGAGTGGAGCATTTAGCCCAAGTACGCGGCATGACCGTTGGAGTTGAATACGCAGAAGCCTTTGAAATCATAAGGAGGGTATGGAAATGACAGATAAGTACGATCATTCCTCTTTGCCAGTTCCATATCCTTATTTGGTCTCTGCAACAGACCAATACTATGGTATGACTCAATCCTCAAAAGAAAAAAAGAGGAAAGAGAAAAAGAACAAGTGCAATATCAAGAAACAGTCCATTGATAGCTCAGAACGGAGAAATCTACGGATTTTAATTACGACATATTGGAATTATCCTGCTGTAGGGGGACTTCAAAATTATATAACTGCACTTAAAGTTGGATTGGAGGAGTTGGGGCATATTGTTGATATTATTGCTCCCAACCTATTTCCAAAGGATATAGGTAAGGATTATCAAAAGAAAATAGTAAAGGAAACTAAACAATTTTATATTAATCGATATGGTTATTACAGTGACAAAATAGTAAAGGAAAACAAACGTCTATCTCATTACGAAATGAAGTTAAGGAACATGAATTTAGAGAAATATGATATTTTCCACGCACAGGATCGATTTACAGCCAATATATTAGGTAGAATAAACCAATCTTATCAAAAGCCGCTACTCTTTACTCCTCATGGGTTTATGACTCAACGAAAACTTGATTTTAATTTGATTGAACAAGAATCTGTAGAAGAGGCTTACTTTTTAGCATTGGATCAAAAAGCCGTTGAAAGTTCAGATCACATAATTACCCTGTGTGAAGCCTTTCGTCCCATGCTAAAAAAATTAGGAGCTAAGGATAACAAAATGACGACTGTTTATACTGGTATTGATTTTAAATCGATAAACAAACAAAGAACATTAACAACGACAGAAAATAAAACTGTCATTACGTGTATTTCACGTCTTCGCCCTCGTAAAGGTCACAAATACTTGTTAGAAGCTCTTGCTTTAATAAAAAGTAAATTAAATAATGTTGATGTTTGGATTGTTGGTGATGGAGAGATGAGAGAAGAGCTTGAGGATCAAGTTCAAGCGTTACAATTAAGCAACGTCTCTTTTTTAGGGGTAAGAAACGATATATCTGAATTGTTAAGTCAGTCTGATATTTTTGTTCTGCCAACCACGAGCGACACGTTACCGATTGCGATCATCGAGGCGATGTTTGCGAACAAGGCTATTATTACAACGAATCAAGGTGGTATTCCAGAAATCATTCAGGATTACCATTCAGGCTTAATTGCTGAACCAGGGAACTCGCAACAGCTAGCAGAAAAATTATCACTTCTACTAAGCGATTCGGCATTAAGAGAAGCCTTGGCCAAAAATGCAGGGACATTCGCGGAAATGCATTTGACCAGTACGAGCATGATAAAGAAAATAGAAGAAATATATCAATCCCTTAATACCAAGGAGGAGGAATAGATGCGACATGATATTCCAGCTGTTGTCCTTGATTTAAGTGCAACAGGGATCGGTATCGTTCGAAGTTTGAGAAAAAAAGGAATTACCGTTTATGCATACGATATAAAAGGGAAATATGAAATCGGTAAAACCCGTCATGCCACTTGTGGTATTTGTCCTAATCCCGTTTCTGAAGAAAAGGAATTGTTCCATTTTCTTACCGATTTTGGGAAAAAGTTTGGCGAGAAACCGGTACTCTATGCAGGGTCTGATGACTTTGTTCATTTTATATCCAAACATAGAACCATATTATATCGATATTATCAGTTCTTATTACCAGAACACTCACTAGTTGAATCTGTATTAGATAAAAAATTAACATATGAATTGGCGGTTAAACATAACGTACCATGTCCCAAAATCTTCGCTATACACGATGCGCAGCAGCTTGAAAAAATCATCAATGAAGTTACCTTCCCCTGTATTTTAAAACCTGTCTATTCTTCCGACTTCCGTAAACGGATCAGTCACCGGCTGTATAAAAAAGCGATCTTGGTAGAGGAAGCATCCCAATTGCGGGAAAAGTACCTCTTTTATCTGCCATACGGCGAACTGATGCTACAAGAAATCATTCCCGGAGACGAGACATGCATTTATTCGGTCAAAACGTTTTTTGATGAACAGATGAATTTGATTGGGATATATATGAACCAAAAAATCCATCAATTTCCCCCTGACTTTGGCTCCTCTGCTATGGTCCTAAGTATAAGAGATGAAGAAGTGATCCAAAAGGCTGTATCTTTCCTCTCAGAACTACACTTTAAAGGGTTAGCTATTACAGAATTCAAACGGGATCAAAGGGATGGACAGTTAAAGTTTATTGAAATTAACTCAAGAATTGGACTGACGCAAAGGTTATCAATCGCATGCGGTGTTGATTTAGCCTACTTGTACTATTTGTCACTAACTGGTCAAAATCCTTTACCAGTCACAAGTCAACGAGAAGGAATCAAATGGGTTTATCTTGTCCGTGATTTTATTTCATTTCTTCAAAAACGAAGAAATGGAGAGATGACAATCGGCAAATGGATCAAGGGCCTATCAGGAAAAAAAGTAGAAGCTCTTTTTTCTTGGGATGATCCACTTCCGTTTATACGAAGTTTTGTTTCCCACCTACGGAATTTATGGGTAAGACGTTAAAAATCTATTTGAAAAGGAGTGAACTTTCCTTTGAGCAGTAAAGACGAGATTATACGACAATGGAGGCATTTTAGTTGGAATGATGAGTTGAAAAAGGTACTCGGTAAAAACGTTGAATTAGTAGAAACGCAAGTAGAGTGCCTTAAAAATTCACGTGAAAAAACAAGTATATGGAAATTGGTGGTTACTGATGGAATGGAATCCATTCCGATTGTACTAAAAATTTACAAACCACCATTGAAAGAAAATCATACAGTCGAAATGAATATGTATCAAAAAGCCAATAAAGCTTTGTTTGAATTTATGCCGCAAGTATATTGGATTGAGCCGAATGTAAACGCCGTAGAAATCTGGATGTTTATTGAGTATGTAAAACCATTACGCGGACAAATTAAACTTGCCCCAAAACACTTTGATAACATCATTCCAACCTTGGCGAAATTTCATGCTACAACATTCGATAATCGCATAATGCAGCATGGTGACATTTTCGATGCTTGGCTCCCCTATTATGATTCAAAGTCGATGGCTTTAGAAAGAAGTAGCCATATTGAAAAAACAAAGGAATACCTCGATCTGGCAATGAAGGACCCTAGTTTAAGGGGATTGGTGGAACCTAGCTATAAAGTCATTCAACATATTTTACAAAAAGGCCCCATATTCTTCCCTGAAATGTTGGAAAGCGGGCAGAGCCTCATACACGGAGATCTCCATTTTCATAATATTAGTTGTCAAAATGCAAGTGAGAATCAAGACTGGAGGATTCGATTTGTTGATTGGGAGTCTGCAAAATATGCTCCTGGATGGTTTGATCTTGTAGTCCTTGTAGAAATATTAATCGATTTTCGCAAAGATTGGCAAAAAGATGCAGAGGACATACGAAAGCATTGTACACATTTATATACCCAGGAAATGAAAAAGCATGGTATTACATTTCAGACGGATACACTACAGCTTTTGAAAATGACTTATTTACAGAGAACCTTAGAGAAAAGGCTGCTTAATCACTTGCGCAGAGTGTTAAGGGGAGAAAAAAGTATACTTCTAGAAAGATATTTGGAGAAAACTATGACTTGGGGGATAGAACTCGGATTATATTAATACATCCGAAAAGAATAGAAATCAAGTGTAAGAGGAGATTTTAAATAAGAATTCAAAAGGGTGGTAAGTTACCATCAAAATACTTGTTACTGGAGAGCCGGATTTATTCGTTACCATGCATGAGTTATACATCTAATGCGGACATGAGACAGTCATCATTGATCATTTTTTTGCAAAAAAAAAGATGCTGTTCTTCCTCAAGTCCATTGGTAACCATCTCATGAATGGCTTAACGGGTTAAGTGTGATTTTTTAATTATGATAAAACAATTAAAGAAAGTAAATAGAGATATTTTAGGGGAAACATCGAAAATGAAAAAAGCGCAWATAAGGGG
>NZ_JBFUKT010000214.1:0-4993 GCF_056400705.1 Paenisporosarcina sp. P5_A11 | reverse complement strand
ATTCTAGGAGGTGTTACTCTAGCTCTTTACGGTATCATAGCTACAATTCAATCGTTCCCATCGTTCAGTAGAGTTTATGCCGCCTATGGAGGAGGTTTTATCGTTCTATCTGTATTGTGGGGATGGGGGATTGATAAAAAAACACAGATTTATATGATTGGATAGAGCCGCTTTTTGCCGTGGCTACAGGCGCAATGAAGCCGCTCGTAAAGAAAATCAAGAAAGATTAGCCTTTAGCCGAGCTGCTTTACGCCACCGGGAACTACGATGCCATGTATTTTGCCGGCGTCATTGCGGACTCAATGACAATGACTGAGGCAGATTTTGAGCGTTGGATGGATGCGGCGTATTTTTAAATGCTGTCAGATTTTGTAGTTGCAGTAACTTTGGCAGAAACCGAATTTGCGCAAGTTGTTGCCGATAAATGGATCGCAAGCGGTGAAGAACTTAGAATGTAGGCAGGTTGGGGCTGTTACTGTTGGCTTCTTGGTAATTGCCTAGACACTGAATTTAGCGCCAGCAAAATTGCCAGTATGCTTGATCAGGTGGAAAATACGATTCACGATTCACCAGATCGAACGAAATCCGCTTTGAATAATTTTATCTACACAGTTGGGATTTCATATTTGCCGCTCCATGATAAGGAGGTTGAAACCGCAAAGGCAGTAGGCCCAGTCGAAGTCAGGCGTGGAAAGAAAAAAACAGTATCCTGCTTGCTTCCAAAAATATTCAAAAAGATATAGATAGAGGGCTGCTTGGTTTTAAACGCAAAATGTAAGATGTTAGTTGCGAATACAGCTTTTTTCTTATTGAAGTAACTGGGCAGATTGAATAAGAAAAGAGAAATTTTATGACATTAAAATCGTAAAAAATGGGGGGCTTATAATGTCCGAGAAAGAAAGAGATAGGTTAAAAGCTAAAGAACAACGAAAAAATCCTGGTGGTGCCTTAAACAATGCGTGGGCTCAAGCCCATACAGGAGCACCCAGCAGTGGATGTTTAGTCAATATTGGTTCAATTGTAATAATCGTAGCAATTATTCTGCTGGTAAGAGCGTGCTCAAATTAATTTTATAGTAACGGGTGCTTTACTTCAGGTGGGGCCATTCTCTTATTGAACTAACGCGGCAGGTTAGTTTAATAACAGATAGTTTACAGCAAAAAAAATAGTTGATTATTTCTTTTTTTCTGAAAAGTAAGTATTTTATTACTTGTCTATTCTAAAAAACATGTGATAGAATACATTAATTTGTGTGTTTAGCGATGAGTCGCCCGACATTACAAATCAGTTTTTTAAAAAAGAAAAAGAAAGAAAAGAGAATTAATAAGATGGGGAGGTGATTGGATGGAATTTAGAGGAGCTAGTGTTTACGATCAAACGGATTTTTTTTCAAGTTACATGAAAAGAAGAAACAGACAAGATAGTCCAAATAATGCCATTGAAGGTCCAATTATCTTTGAATTAATTCCGAGCATTCAAGAAATAAGCATCTTAGATTTAGGGTGTGGTGATGCCTCGTTCGGAAAAGAACTTTTACATTTAGGGGCAAAAAACTACACAGGAGTAGAAGGTTCGCAACAAATGGTAGAAGCTGCACGCTCTAACTTACTCGAACAAAACGGAACAATACACTGTGAAACAATGGAATCCTATGATTATCCGGAAGAGGCATTTGATCTTGTAACTTCTAGATTCGCATTCCATTATGTTTCCGACGTTAACCGCCTATTTCAAGCTGTTTATAAAACACTTAAAGAAAACGGTAGATTTGTTTTTAGTATCCAGCATCCCCTGACAACTTCTTCATTTGCTAGTAAGCAAAGTGGGGATAAACGCAGTAATTGGATTGTCGATGACTATTTCCATGAGGGTGAAAGAAAAGAGCCTTGGATTGATCAAGTAGTGGTTAAGTATCATCGCACAATTGAACAATATTTTATCGCACTTAGACAAGCTGGCTTTACAGTATTGGATTTACGTGAAGGTACACCAAAACGTGAACGTTTTAGTAGCGAAGAAGAATTTGTTAGAAGACAGCGGATCCCAGTCGTATTGGCTTTTTCTTGTGTGAAGTAAACAATTTTTACGATTGAACTGTTGAACTAACGGGTGCTTTAGTTGAAGATCAGTGAGCTGCAAAGACATCTCTTTTTTCTTTTTGAGCTACCGGGGCTTGGCAAGAGTAACTTAGGTTATAAAAAGAGTTAACTTTATTATCTGATTCAAACATATGAATAATGTTGAGATATCCATAGGTTACTTACTTCTAAAATCTTAAAATAATTTGTTGTAAAATATACTATTTGAGGAGAAAAATAGAATGTCTAAGAAATTAAGAGTAGCTATTATTGGTTGTGGAGGTATAGCAAACGGAAAACATTTACCGAGTCTTAAAAAGCTTGAACAAGTAGAAATGGTTGCATTTTGCGATATTGAAATAAAAAAGGCAGAAAAAGCCGCAATAGAGTATGGAACACCCGAAGCGGCAGTGTATAAAAATTACAAACAATTATTGGAAGACGAATCAATCGACGTTGTCCATGTCTTGACACCAAATATTTCTCATGCGGAAATTTCAATTGCTTCAATGGAAGCTGGCAAGCATGTCATGTGTGAGAAGCCGATGGCAAAAACGTCTGAAGAAGCTAAATTAATGGTTGAAACAGCAGAACGTACCGGTAAAAAGCTAACGATTGGTTATAACAATCGCTTTAGACCTGACAGTCAGTATTTACATAACGTTTGTAAACAGGGTGATTTAGGTGAAGTGTATTACGCAAGAGCCCATGCCATTCGCCGTCGGGCAGTACCAACTTGGGGAGTATTTTTAGATGAAGAGAAACAAGGTGGCGGCCCGTTAATTGATATTGGCACACATGCGCTTGATTTAACACTTTGGATGATGGACAATTATAAACCTAAATCTGTGATGGGTACGACCTATCATAAATTAGGGCAAAAGAAGGACGCTGCAAATGCATGGGGTCCTTGGGATCCAGAAAAGTTCACGGTTGAAGATTCTGCATTCGGATTTATTACGATGGAAAATGGAGCAACAATTGTCTTAGAGTCAAGTTGGGCATTGAATACATTGGATATCGATGAAGCAAAATGTTCCCTTAGTGGGACTGAAGGTGGAGCAGATATGAAAGACGGATTGCGCATTAATGGAGAGAATTTTAGTAAACTGTATGCAACGAATGTAGAGTTAGGTGCTGGTGGTGTTGCTTTTTATAATGGAAAGGCAGAAAGTGATTCTGACCTTGAGGCGAGGTGTTGGGTAGAAAGCATCATTAATAACACAGAACCGATCGTGAAACCAGCAGAAGCCTTAGTTGTCACACAAATTTTAGAAGCAATATATGAATCTGCAAAAACTGGTAAAGCGGTTTATTTTGATTGAATGATTACTTGAAATCTTGAATATAGAAGGCATCTTAAAGTGGTCTAACCCTGATTATATTAAGGAGGAACTATAATGATTTATGTTGCATTATTGAGTAGATGGCATGTACATGCTGATGATTATGAAAGAGAGATAAGGGAAAATGAACATCTTTCCGTCCAACTTGTATGGGACGAAGATATAGAGCGTGGTAGARAATGGGCAGAGGAGCTGGGTGTACCGTTTGAACAAGATTTACAATCAGTTCTAGCAAACCCTTCCATAGATGCTATTGTTGTCAATACACCTACGAATCTGCATAAAGAAATCATTCTTGCTGCAGCAAAAAATAAAAAACATATTTTCACTGAAAAGGTGTTGGCATTTTCTGTCAAAGACTGTGAGGAAATTTTTGATGCAGTCAAAGCACACGGGGTTAATCTGATGGTTTCTTTACCTAGGTTAACAATGGATTATTATTTATATGCCCAAAAGGTAGTGGATAAAGGATGGCTTGGTAAATTGACAATGGTTCGTTGTAGACTTGCTCATAATGGAGCCGTGCCAAATGAGGGGGAAACACAAGGGTGGTTGCCTGAACGATTTTTTGATAAGGAACAATGTGGTGGAGGTTCATTAATTGATCTTGGTGCACACCCGATTTATTTGACTAATCGTTTAGCTGGAAAAGCACAGGCCCTACACGCACGGTTGCAGCAAACAAATAATCTAGGAGTGGATGATAACGCTGTTGTTTTACTAGAGTATGAATCTGGTGCACTGGGTGTTATTGAGACTAGTTTTTTATCAAACGGAAGTCCGTTTCAGTTAGAGCTTTATGGGACAGAAGGAACACTGCTAATTGAAAATGAACAAATTCGTTTAAAAAGTAGTCAGCTAGAAGAAGGAGAATGGATAAATCCAGTAGAACTAAAGCCATCTTTACCTAAGCCATTGGAACAGTGGGTAGCGATAATTAAAGATGGGACTGTATCCACAATTACGAAAGAAGATGTGATTAATTTGACACTAATAAATGAAGCCGCGGCTTTGTCCCATAAAGAAAGTCGTCGAATTGAATTAAAAGAAATTGTGGAGAAATGTATTGTGAATAATGTCCTTTGAGTTGAAATCAGGTCTTAGAGGAACGCAAGAGGGAACTAGAAGTTAGGAAGAACTTATTTAGATAGTTAGAATTATAGAGATTCTCTTGTAAAAGGAGACAAATATAATGAACATAAATCTGGTGACTTTATTATGATTGGAGATAGAAAGCACGATATTATTGGGGCAAGTAATACTGGAATTGATTCTATTGGATTTACAGACAAGCAATAGTCCGATTCGGTAATGTTTTTTATAAATAATCCCCCTCACAATTAGAACGTTTGTTCTAATTGTGAGGGGGATTCAATTATTTGTCCAGTTCTATTGTCTTTATCGGTAAATCATGGATATATGTCTCAATTTCTTCTTTAAGCCAGTAAGGTTTCCCTCCCTTACGTAGCATGTGAATTTTCTTGGTATCCATGTTTAAAACCCCAGCCTCGGCTGGGGTTTTCTATGAAAGAGGATCATTCGCACGTTGGTCATGTAGATGTATAAGAT
>NZ_JBFUKT010000213.1:0-4996 GCF_056400705.1 Paenisporosarcina sp. P5_A11 | reverse complement strand
CATTTCATGGTGTAATTTGGCTGAAAAACGGGAATCCGAATCAAATATAAAAAGACATATAAGACTATGAAAATACAAATAATAAAATTGACAGTTGTTGGGTAAATGTTATAATATTCTTAACAATTGAAATTGTTTTACCGGAAACCTGTATTCACATATTTCAGTAGTGATCGGCGTTTGCTGGTGCTATTGTGTATGTGAATTTTTTGGTTTTCATCACTCAATTTTAAATTGTTAACTTTATTTTTGGGGGTTTGTTTATGAAACAAGGTACAGTAAAATGGTTTAACTCAGAAAAAGGTTTCGGATTTATTGAAATTGATGGTGGTGACGACGTATTTGTTCATTTCTCTGCAATTCAAGGGGAAGGCTTTAAGACACTTGATGAAGGTCAAAAAGTCGAATTCGAAGTTGTCGATGGCAACCGTGGACCTCAAGCTGCAAATGTCACCAAAATCTAAATTTAGCAACTAAAAGAGGCAATCCGAAATTTCGGATGCCTCTTCTTTTTAATCAACCGATTCGAGAGTTGACGTTACTATAAATTCATTGTCTTCTTCGTTCATAATAAATTCTCTTTTTATTTCGCCGTATTCTTCTACGATATATTTACGCTGTATGGCTCCACTATCATCCGTCTTTTCCAAGACAATTACTTGATCAAAAGTTTGAAATGGTGTGTCAACCGTTTCATCTACACTAACAATTTCCCAACCGTCAAAAGATACGCCAGTTTCTAAGGGGAGCTTTAAAAATGTCGAGAGCTTAGGAAGTTCTTGCAACTCTTCATCAGTAAGATTAAACTCGTCATAAAATTCTCCTTGTTCTTGAATCAAATCAATCGACTCATCAGAAATTCGATAAGTACGTAAAAGAGTTGTTCCTCCATTGTCTTCATAGATTGAAACGGTATTATCATTGTGCCATTGTGTCCGTGCTAAGTAGCTTGCATATTCATTACCTTTACCTAAATACTTAGCAGTGACTCCATCCTGCAAAAAGAAGTTCGAAAACTGTACTGGCTCTAGTTCAGGTTCTGCGACGACTTCCTCTGGTTCTTCAATGATTTCTTCAGGTTTTTCTTCTTCAGTAGTGGGGGGGGCAGTTGAAACAGAAGGGTTTCCTACAGAATGGTCACTACAAGCGCTTAACAGTAAGAAAAGCATGAGAACGACATATTTTTTCAATATTGACATAAGGTAACCTCCAATCTGTTTGTTTAGTAATTTAGACGGTTGGTGTTGGTTAAACGTTTCAATTTTCTGTTTTTTTGGTATAGTATATTTTAAGGAAGGGGAATGAATATGACAGAATATKATTTGAAAAAAGAATTACCGACACTTAAAAAACAACAAGATTTTTATGAGAAACTTCGTGGGAATATTACTTCTTTTTTGGAATCAAGATCAGGAAGTGCAAGTAAATTTGCACCCTACCTATTATTCGCACCAGATTTGTTCCATCTATTAACTAAATCATTACTCGATAATCGCATTGATGGGAAAAGTAAAGTATTAATCGGTAGTGGTATTTTATACTTTATTGCTCCAATAGATGTAATTCCCGAAGGTTTAATAGGTCCAGGTGGGTTTATGGATGACATTATTGTTGCAACATTCGTTGTGAATACATTACTTAATAAATTTTCACCCGAAATTTTAGAAGAACATTGGGTAGGGGATGAAAAATTATTTGTTACATTAAAGAAAATTTCTAAATCAAGCGATGGTTTGCTCGGAAAAATACCAGCTCGATCTCTCCTAGGAATGTTCATAAAAAAATCTAAATAAAAAATAAAGTGCGATGGGGGTATACACCCTTCACACTTTATTTTTCGCTTTTTGTTTTATGATTTGATTCCTTGAGATTCTTTCCAATCTAAGAATTCATCAAATGATAACTGCTTGTCAAGAATTGAACCATCAGGCAAGATTTCAATTACACGATTAGCAATCGTTTGGATGAACTGGTGGTCATGAGATGTAAAGATCATAGCACCTTTGAAAGCAATTAAGCCATTGTTAAGTGCTTGAATTGATTCTAAGTCTAAATGGTTCGTAGGTTCATCTAATAGTAATACATTGGCATTAGCAAGCATCATTTTAGATAACATACAACGGACTTTTTCTCCACCAGATAATACAGATGGTTTTTTCTTCACTTCTTCACCAGAGAATAACATACGTCCTAGGAACCCACGTAAGAAAGTTTCACTTTCATCATCAGGTGAATATTGGCGCAACCAATCTACTAAAGAGTTTTCATTTCCAGTAAAGTATTCGCTGTAATCGATTGGGAAGTAAGTACGTGTAGTTGTAACACCCCAACGAATTGAACCTTCTGTCGGTTCAACTTCTTCTGCTAACACACGAAGTAATGAAGACTTAGCAATTGGATCACCAATTAAGATAATTTTATCTTCTTTATTAATTGAAAAATGGATGTCTTTAAACATAGTTTTGCCTTCATGTTCAAATGAAACTCCTTGGGCAGCTAGGACGTCGTTACCGATATCACGTCCAATTTGGAAGTTTACATATGGATATTTACGTGAAGAAGGACGAATGTCATCCAATTCAATTTTATCTAACATTTTCTTACGAGAAGTTGCTTGTTTAGATTTAGATGCATTTGCACTAAATCGTGCGATGAATGCTTGAAGTTCTTTAATTTTTTCTTCTTTTTTACTATTATGATCTTGAGATAATTTAGTAGCTAATTGACTTGATTCATACCAGAAATCGTAGTTTCCGACATAAACTTGTATTTTCCCGAAATCAAGATCCGCAATATGAGTACACACCTTGTTAAGGAAGTGACGGTCATGGGAAACAACGATAACAGTATTAGCAAAGTTAATTAAAAATTCCTCTAACCACTGGATAGCTTTTAAGTCTAAATGGTTTGTAGGCTCATCTAGTAAAAGAACATCTGGTTTGCCAAACAATGCTTGAGCAAGTAAAACTTTTACTTTTTCAGAACCTGTTAAGTCAGCCATTTTTTTAGATAGAGATTCTTCACCGATACCTAAACCTTGTAAAAGGATTGCCGCTTCAGATTCAGCTTCCCATCCATTCATATCTGCAAACTCACCTTCAAGTTCTGCAGCACGCATACCATCTTCGTCAGAAAAATCTTCTTTCATATAGATAGCATTCTTTTCATTCATAACTTCATACAAACGTTTATGACCCATCATCACTGTTTCTAATACTTCAAACTCTTCGTACTCGAAGTGATTTTGTTTTAGTACAGCTAAACGTTCATTCGGATTCATGATGACATTTCCTTCTTGTGTTTCAAGGTCACCTGATAAAATTTTAATAAATGTAGATTTTCCAGCACCATTTGCACCAATTAACCCGTAACAGTTACCTGGGTTGAATCTTATATTAACGTCTTCGAAAAGCTTACGATCTCCGAAGCGCAAACTTACATTACTTACAGCAATCATGCTAGTACCTCCTTATTTTTCACAATGCTACTATTATAACACGAATAGCGGCAAATGCTTAATCTTTCAAAATGGAAATTATCTCGAATTTGAGATATGACAAAAAATAAGGAGGGATAAACATGAATGAAACTCATCGCCATATCTATATTGAAGGGTTTGACGTAAAAAATGTTTTGATTTTGTAACACAGAACAGGTAAAAATTACCATTACTAGTTATTGTAGAAAAGCATATTGATCTAAATGCTTCTTTATTAAGCGCGAGGTAAAGGGATGTTGGGTTATAAAGAGCATGAGATCCCTAATGAATTAAGCGAATGGAGAGAACGAATTCATCCTCAAGATGTTGGGGAAGTAAATACGGTCATTGAAGGGCATATTCACAATGAGACTAGTTTTTTTGAAAGTGAGCATCGTTTATTACATGTAGACGGGACATACCGTTGCATTTTAGATCGCGGCAAAGCGGTAGAACGAAATGAACAAGACATTGCAAATCGAATAATTGGAACGCATGTAGATATTACAGAAAGAAAAGCGACAGGGAAAATGTTACAGGACCGCAATCAAGAACTCGAACGTTTAGTTGAACAAGTGAAAAATTTATCCATTACGGATCCTTTAACCCCATTGTTTAATCGGCGAAAAATGATTGAAGAAATAAAAACCGCACAAAATCAATTTTGGGTTAACGAGAAAACATTTACCTTAGCAATATTAGATTTAGATCATTTTTAAAAAATCAATCATCAATACGGGCATACGTTTGGTGATATTGCTCTCCAAACATTTGCAAATCTACTAAAAAGACAAATAACAAGCCGTATATAGTTGCGAGATGGGGAGGGGAAGAGTTTCTTCTATTATTCCCAATACATAATGGTCAAGAAACAAAACGTCAGTTAGATGCTTTACAAGTGGCCTGTAGCAGTGACCAATTATTAAGGTATCGCATGGACTCGGTACATTTGTCTTTTTCCGCTGGTATTTGCGAAGTGAAAAATCATCAAGTTCTAGAAGATATGATCAAATGTGCGGACCAAGCATTATATGAGGCTAAATCACTTGGTCGCAAGCAAATTATTCTTTATAAGGAAGGACTTTCAGTTGTGTAAATGAAAGTCCTTTTTCGCGAATCCAGGGTTCAACCCAAGCCATTTCGACTTCGGATTTCCGTTGTATATAGGCTGGTAACGTTTGGAGTTGTTCATTAATTAACAATTCCATTTCTACATAGTCTTTTCGGGTAGGATTGGAATGGCTAACGGTTCCAATGGTTGTGAAAACAAAATAATAAGAGCCGACAGTTCTGAAAATAATTATCATATCTGGGAATTCATCAAAAATCGCTTTTACTTGATATCTTTTAGCATAACTCCATTGAATGAGTTTCAATTAATACACCCTTTCATACTATGATTATACTAATTTAAAATAAGAGCACAAGTTTGCATATTCTAGTAAAAGTATTACTTTATTGAGGTCGGGCACATAATATGATTTACTTGATTAGGTACTATTATAATTAAAGGAATGA
>NZ_JBFUKT010000212.1:0-4997 GCF_056400705.1 Paenisporosarcina sp. P5_A11 | reverse complement strand
TAACCCTGCTACAGGAGTATTAATAGCAGAAGTGGCAAAGGCATCAAAAGAAGATGCGGAAATTGCAATAGCTGCTGCTCGTAATGCATTTGATAATGGAAAGTGGAAATTATTCCCTATCGGTAAACGTTCACAAGTTTTAAACAAAATTGCGGCTATTATGCGTAGTCGTTTTAACGAACTTGTTGAGTTAGAAATTTTAGATACAGGTAAATCTCTTCATGCTGCTCAAGGTCAAGTCACTCAAGCAATAGAAGATTTCGAGTTTTATGCTGGCGCTATTGTAGGTCATCGTGGGACGGTAAATAATGTTCCAGGACAATTCCATAATTATACAGAAAAAGAACCAGTCGGTGTATGTGCGCAAATCATTCCGTGGAACTATCCATTAATGATGGCTGCTTGGAAAATAGCACCTGCTATCGCTGTCGGCTGTGCTGTCATCGTTAAACCAGCATCTCTTACTCCTTTAACTGCCATTATCTTAGGGGAAATTTGCCTAGAAGCAGGAGTTCCTGCAGGTATAGTGAACGTTATTCCAGGTTCAGGAACTGAAGTTGGGAACTTTTTAGTTGAGCATCCACAAGTAAATAAAGTAGCATTTACAGGTTCAACACCAATAGGAAAAGACATTATGGGCAAAGCATCTCAAACATTAAAACGTGTCACACTTGAGCTTGGCGGTAAATCACCGAGTATCGTATTTGACGATGCGGATATTGATGCGGCCGTTGATGGGTCATTATTCGGTATTTTCTACAACTCAGGCCAGTCATGTGAAGCGCGTTCACGCCTGTACGTCCATGAAGATGTTTACGAAGAGTTCATAAGCAAGTTTGTAGAAAAAACAAAAAAACTACAGCTTGGGAATCCATTTGATAAAACTACACATATGGGCGCAATCATCGATCAAGGTCAACTTGATACAATCGATGGATATGTTCAATCAGCCAAAAAAGAAGGCGCAGAAATCCTTGCTGGTGGTAATGTTATAAAACCTGAAGGCTACGAAAATGGATTCTGGTTTGAACCAACGATTATTGCCAACGTCACTCACGATATGAACGTAGTAAACGAAGAAATCTTCGGACCTGTAGTTGTTGTGATGAAATTCAAAGATGAAAAAGAAGCTATCCGATTAGCAAACGATACAGAGTTCGGATTAGGCTCAGCAGTTTGGTCAAAAGATGGTGCACGTGCAACACGAGTGGCGAATCAGATTCAAGCCGGAATCGTTATGGTTAACTGTCCATTTTCTGCATTCCCTGGAACGCCATTCGGTGGCTATAAGCAATCAGGATTTGGACGCGAATTATGCATCGAAACACTGGATCTCTATTCAGAAACGAAAAGTATTTTATCATACTACGGCAGTCGACCACTAAATCCATTCGGACTATAGGAAAAGCGAAAAGTGTTACTCTAGCTCGATTCCGACGATGGAAAGATCGAATCGAACACCTGTTATCGCCTAGTTCAGGAAGGAAGGCTATTTTCGCGACGTCCTGTCGCAACGTCTTCATGAACAACATCCCGTGACCCCAAGCTGAGGTACGAGTTGGCGCTTGGAGCTAGACATAGCTCATACGTAACGAAGGTTTAGTTGGAAAAACGTATTAACTTTCTTTCATGGTAAGAATCGAGTGAAATGACGGACAGGGGTTTCCAATCCCTGTCTTTTCTTTCACCGTAAAAGGAGGAGTGTAACGATGATTAAGCAAATTGTTGTCGTCGGATCAGGCTTGATGGGAAGAGGAATAGCCTACGTAGGAGCAGTTGGCGGCTATGCAGTTACAGTTGTTGACATAAATGAATCTGCTTTGCAAAATGCGAAACAAGAAATTAATCACATTATTAAAAAAGGGCTTTCACTTGGGAAAATTTCTTCAGAAAAAGCTGAACAGGCTCACAGCAACTTAAATTTCGAAAGCGACTTGTCTAAAGCCGTTGCGAAAGCCGATTTAATTATTGAAGCTGTGCCTGAACAAATAGCCATTAAAAAACAGGTGTTTGAAACAATTGAAGAATTTTCACCTGCACATTGTTACTTTGCAACGAATACATCGACGATGAGTCCGACCGAGATTGCGTCTTTTGCAAAGCGACCAGAAAAAACAATTGCGATGCACTTTTTCAATCCTGTACATAAAATGCCTCTAGTTGAAATTGTACGGGGCTTAGAAACGAGCGATGAAACAGCTGAAACAATCAGAGAAGTCGCTGCCAATATGGGCAAGGAAACGGTCGTCATTAAAGAATTCCCAGGATTCATCACAAGTCGGATCAGCGCACTTGTTGGAAACGAAGCCTTTTATATGCTGCAAGAAGGTCTTGGTACACCTGAAGAAATTGATAAAGCGATTAAACTTGGTTTAAATTACCCAATGGGTCCATTCGAACTTGTGGACCTCGTGGGACTCGACACGCGCTTAAATAATTTGAACTATTTACACGAAAAGCTTGGAGAAAAGTACCGCCCCGCACCAATACTTGAACAATATGTCAAAGCAGGACGTCTTGGACGAAAAAGTGGTAAAGGTGTTTATGACTATACAATAGAAGAAGAGTTGATAAAGAAATGAGAGAAGTCGTCATTGTAGATGCTGTAAGGACACCTATCGGAAGATATAATGGAGCGTTAAAAGATGTGCGCCCCGACGATCTAGGCGCTGTTGTTATTAAGGCACTTGTTGAACGTAATCCTACACTGCAGACAGGAGAAATTGAAGAAGTTGTTTTGGGAAATGCCAATCAAGCAGGAGAAGATAACCGTAACGTAGCGAGAATGTCCGGTTTGTTGGCGGGGCTTCCTGTTGAAGTGGCGGGGACAACGATTAATCGTCTTTGTGGCTCGGGACTCGATGCGGTTATGTATGCTGCTAGGGCAATCGCAGTGGGAGAAGGCGATATTTACATTGCAGGCGGAACCGAAAGTATGACGCGTGCACCATTCGTCATGGCTAAGCCAGATCAATCATTTCCTCGAGGAAATATGGAAATGCTTGATACAACAATTGGCTGGCGTTTTACTAATAATAAGTTGAAAGAAATGTACGGAGCAGATTCAATGCCTCAGACAGCAGAAAACGTAGCACAGCGTTTTAATATAACGCGTGAAGACCAGGATTTATTTGCCTTTGAAAGCCAAAAACGTGCCAAAAAAGCTATTGAAGAAGACCGTTTTGCTGAAGAAATCGTCCCAGTTATTTATTTAGATAGGAAAGGCAACAAAGTCATCGTGGACCAAGATGAGCATCCTCGTCCAGATACCACGATTGAAAAACTGACTAAGCTTAAACCGATATTTAAAGGTGGTAGTGTTACCGCAGGCAACGCTTCAGGCGTCAATGACGGTGCGTCCGCTTTGCTTCTGATGAGTGCTGAAAAAGCAAAAGAACTTAATCTTAAACCACTTGCCAGATATGTTACTGGCGCAACAGCTGGCCTAGAACCTAATGTAATGGGGCTTGGTCCAATTTTCGCAACTAGAAAAGCACTGGAACGAGCTGGGTTTAATACAGATGATATTGGGCTTGTTGAATTAAATGAAGCGTTCGCATCACAATCAATTGAATGCATTCGCCAATTAGGTTTAGACGATAAAAAAGTAAATGTGAATGGTGGAGCAATCGCTTTTGGGCACCCTCTTGGTGCTAGCGGTGCGCGAATTTTGACTACCCTTTTATATGAAATGAAAAAACAGAATGTTAAATACGGTCTGGCTACCATGTGTATCGGAGTCGGACAGGGAATCGCGGCAATTATTGAAAATATATCGGAATAAAAATAGGTCGACTCAGTCTATAAAGAACGGGCCACTCAAATAAGACTCTGTCCATACGAACTGGTGTCTTTCTCCGGAGGAATGGTGTCCGTTTCCAAGCGAATGGTTGGTAACGTTACACGAGTGGATGGAAAACCAAATTGAATGGATGAAAACCGATTGTCAGTGGATGAAAAACCAAGTTGAATGGATGAAAACCTATAATGAGTGGATGGAACCCCAGTTGAACGGACAAAAACCCACAGCGAGTGGACGAATCTCCAAGTTCGAAGGTGTACATTTAATAAAGTTTAACTAAAAAAAGTCAAATGAATTTTTTTTAAAAGGAGATTACAAATGACAACGATTTTATATAGAAAACAAAACAATATCGCTTATGTGACCATTAACCGAGAAGAAGCAATGAACTGCTTCAATTACGAAACACTCGATGAGCTTCAGACTGTGACAGATTTGATTTCACTTGACCCTGAAGTGAGTGTTGTAATTTTCACAGGTGCAGGAGAAAAATCATTCAGTGCTGGAGCGGATTTAAAAGAACGCAAAACATTGAAAGAAACTGAAGTGCGCAGAAATGTCAAAGCGATTAGAGACGTATTTAACAGTATCGCTAGCCTCCCACAACCAACAATTGCTGCTGTAAACGGCTATGCATTTGGTGGTGGCTTTGAATTGATGATTGCTTGCGATTTTTCAATTGCAGCACAAGGTGTGAAGATGGGACTAACAGAAACGAGCTGGGCTATCATTCCGGGAGCAGGAGGTACTCAACGTCTTCCAAGGCTGGTAGGAGAAATGAAAGCTAAAGAATTAATTTTCACGGCAAGAAAATTCACCGCAGAAGAAGGTGTAGAACTTGGGGTCGTTTTAAAGGTAGTTAAGAAAGAAGAGCTTCTATTAAGTTGCGAACAACTTGCTTTCGATATCATGGAAAATGGCCAGGTTGCGATTAAACAAGCGAAATATGCGATTACTCAAGGGATGAATACAGATTTGCAGACAGGTCTTGCAATTGAATCGAAAGCTTATGAAAGAACTTGGGGTCGTTTTAAAGGTAGTTAAGAAAGAAGAGCTTCTATTAAGTTGCGAACAACTTGCTTTCGATATCATGGAAAATGGCCAGGTTGCGATTAAACAAGCGAAATATGCGATTACTCAAGGGATGAATACAGATTTGCAGACAGGTCTTGCAATTGAATCGAAAGCTTATGAA
>NZ_JBFUKT010000211.1:0-5052 GCF_056400705.1 Paenisporosarcina sp. P5_A11 | reverse complement strand
ATGTAAGAAAGAGTGAGTGGAGGTGGAGTGGATTTGGCGAAAAAATGGGGAATTAGTGCTCTTTTCTTATTTGGGGTATATGCTTTCCTGATGTATGTTTATATCTTCCATAGTGGCAGTGGGGGTATACCTGCAAGTTTGAAAGGAACTGTTGCAGATCCGCATGTTTTTATGTCGGAGCGAGAATTGTACCTTAGTGAGGAGTATTCAAGAATAAAAAATTTCCTCTTTTTTGTATCAATACCATTTGAATGGCTTGTCTATTTATTTATACTGATTACTGGACTTTCTCTAGCGTTTGAAAGATGGATTCCTTTGCAAAAAAAATGGGCAATTTTGCAAAATGCAGTATATGTATTTTTACTGTCTGTTCTTACGTTTATTGTTTTATTTCCTTTAGACTATTACAGATATTCCTTAAGTAAAAAATATGGGATTAGTACCCAGAGTTTCAATTCTTGGATGCGTGATAATGTCATTGATTTTTGGGTTAACTTAGGAACGACTGTAGTGATTGTAACGGTTCTTTATTGGCTTATAAATAGAAGCACAAAGAGATGGTGGTTAAATGCCTGGTTACTAATGATTCCTTTCTCCATTTTCCTCATGTTTATTCAACCAGTAATAATCGACCCCTTATATAATGATTTTTATCCGCTAACAAATAAAGAATTAGAGACGCAAATTCTCACGTTGGCTGAGCAAGCAAAAATTCCAACAGAACATGTGTATGAAGTTAACATGGCGGAAAAGACAAATGCTCTAAATGCCTATGTTACGGGGATTGGGAATAATTCAAGAATAGTATTATGGGATACGACTTTAAACCGCTTATCAGAAAATGAAATTCTCTTCATCATGGCTCATGAGATGGGGCATTATGTGGAGAAACATATATACTTCGGAATCGCTCGTTATATCCTAACGATGCTTGTCGGGCTCTGGTTAACCTCTAAAATAATGCCTTGGGTTATCCATCGCTTTGGACGTGTATTAAAAATTAAACGAGTAAACGCTATTCATTCATTACCATTATTTTTACTTATTACATCTTTTCTATTATTCGTTTCAAGTCCAATTTCAAATTATATTTCTAGATATCAGGAAACAAGAGCTGATCAGTATGCAATACACCTAATGGACGATCCGGAGGCAGCTGTCAAAACTTTTCAAGAACTTACGAAGGTAGGATTAAATGAAGTGAATCCTCCACTACTCGTAAAATGGTTTCGATATTCACATCCGACAATGCTAGAAAGAATAAATAAAGTTGCAAATGAAAATGAATCAAAAGAGTGAGGGGCAAAATAGTATTATTGTAAATTTAATCGTTCTTCAACTAACGGGGCCGTGAGTTGAAGAACAAGATTTTTGAATTGAGGAGATAACAAGGGAATAGGACTTAATTAAGGGTGATTAAATGGTGTTTGTATTTATACTTTACGGTTAAGGAGAACATACACTGGATACACCAAGAAGTTTACAATTAACAATCCTTCATTAACACCTATAGGGTAGAAAAAAATAGATATTTGCCATCCCATGTTATTCGTCTACTATTTCGGGTATATATATTTAAGATTCATAATTATTCGAATAGGAGATGATTAGTATGGATAAACGTGTAATTGGAGTTTATGAAAATCATGATGATGCGGTTCGGGCGGTTGAGGAATTAAAGGCACAAGGTTATGACCGAGATTATATATCAGTTGTTGCAAAAGACCGGGATGAAGTAGAAGCAGTCAACACCGAAACAGGCACCAAAACTGAGGAAGGCCTTGCAGCTGGTGCTGCGACTGGAGGGCTTCTTGGGGGAGCAGCGGGATTATTAGCAGGTGTAGGAGCGCTTGCAATTCCGGGAATTGGTCCACTTCTGGCAGCAGGTCCTATTGCAGCTATGTTAACCGGAGCTGCAATAGGTGCAGGTACAGGCGGACTAGCTGGAGCATTAATTGGGATGGGCATTCCGGAAGATGAGGCAGATCAATACGAACGGGATGTTAAAGATGGAAAGCTGCTCGTATTGTTAGATCCGAATGCCAGAAAAACGGATTCATTCGTTAACAATGAATTACACACAACTTCAGGTACTACTAGACATTAAGTACAATAAATTCACGAAAAACAAGGTCAATCCTTTCTGAGGATTGGCCTTGTTTTTATGCGCTAAGGAAAGTAGAAACATTCTTAGCTCATATTATAGATACTTGATTGCCTTATACTATTTCACTTTTCTCATTCTTCAAGAGAAGGAAACGCGGCTGAAATGATGTATTTAACAGAAAATCCAGTTCAATTAAGTGGAGAAAAGTATGAAAAAGAAATTAACTATTTACCCCCAAATATAAAAGGAATACAAGAAACAATTTCTTGGATGAAGAAAAGGGCATGAATGTATTTAACTGTATTTCGTTACATTCAAATTTTTTTGAAAGTATGTATAAAAGTCAAATTAGTTGCTAATAATATAAGCAAATGACCATTTTCTTCATTATTGAATTAATAGTTTTATTAATAGATTTGTCCTTAAACTTATCTAATAGTAGATACAGTATATAAAATAAAATATGTAATAGGGTTATTTCTTGAGTTGCWATATGAAAGAGAAAAGAAGAAGGGAGGAAATAACTCTTATGAAAACGTTTATAAACAAATTTGCAGAAGCGATTGKCATAGGTRTCATTTTACTATTATTTAATCCTGAGWTAATGGTGGTAGGATCTAGTATTAGARAGAATGCATAYGAGACGATTGTAGTKAGCCTATTAGTAATAATAATCGTTTTGATTTTAAGAAAACCMAGATCACGAGCATAATGATTGAAAAAAATAAAAGTCGTCAATTCTGAACGAACTAAACCGAACTTAATTATAGGGTTAACTAATATGGAATGTTTCGGATGAAATTAAGGGAGAAGGTGAATGACATTATTCCTATTAGCTTCTTCAACTAACTGGTACCTTAGTTGAAGAACTGGCTGCCTTTACAGGGCAGCTTTTCTTATGGAGTAATGAAGTTAATGACTTCGCTATAGTTGCATTTGATAGTTAATGCAGAGGGTGATTATTCAAGCTTAAAAGAAAGAGGGTATATGTAATACATAGAAGAAGGAGATGAAAAAATCTCTTCCTTCCTATAGAAGATAATCATTATCCTTTAAAAGGAAAAAACAAAAGACCTGCATCATGCAGGTCTTTTGTTTCTATCGTGTTAATGCATTATAGATGTTAGCTTCTCCAGACCCGTAAAGAGGGCCTTGTCCAGACTTCCCAAAGTCCTCAGCAGTATTTCGTAGAGCAGCTTGAACCTGCGCTGGCGAATACTCGGGATGTTCCGCTTTGATGACAGCGGCGATACCGGCTACTTTAGGAGCTGCCATAGAGGTTCCATGTAATAACGCATAACCGTTTAGATTAGGAGTTAAGGAATTATTAGGTAAATATGTCGGCCAAGTTGACAATGTACGGTATAGAAAATCTCGTTTGTTCTTGACGATAAAACCCATCATAAACTGGACCATTATCACCACCAGGTCCTGCTACATCTACAACGCTTCCATAGTTTGAATAGAACGCGATGGAATCTGTAGACCATTTATTAGATGAAGAAACAGTAACCACTCCTGGAATTTGAGCAGGAGCAACGCGTGATGGTCCTTTAATATCTAGCCCGTAACGTTCCATCCAATATGACTGCATATCATGTAGGCTGTTTAAGTTGCGAGAATCGTTACCCGCAGAAACAACAACGGTTACTCCTTTTTTTGTCGCATACTGAACAGCACGGTGATAAGCTACCATAGAAGCAGATTCGCCTTTTTCTCCTAGATTATGTGCCATCCAGCGCCATCCACCAATACTCATATTGATGACTTCGACTCCATCATTTGCGGCAGCTACGATTGCGTCCGTAATCCAAGATTGCTGAGCACCACCAGTTGCACCGAATACGCGGTAGGAACGTACTTTTAATTCTGGACCGACACCAAGGACTTTTCCGTTAGCAGCAATAGATCCTGCAACGTGAGTTCCATGCCCGTTCTGATCCCATGCATTCGTTGTTCCTGGAACGAAGGTTTTACTTCCTGCAAGATCGGCATTTGCCTTTAAATCAGGATGATTAAAATCGAGGCCAGTATCAATAACCCCTACGACAGTTTCATGATTTCCTGGGATTATTTCGTGAGATTTAAAGTCATTAGTAATTCTTTTTACATCCCATTGATAGTCATGGTAGTTTGGAGCATCTTGGGGAATTGAAGTTATTGGTTGTCCGTCTGCCGGATTGGTCTCTTCTTCAAGATAGACCGACAGTTCTTTATCTGCAGCGTACACATTCTTGTCCTTTTTCATATCTGACAAAAAATCAGGGTCTGACGACTTGGCTTCAACTATGCTCGGTTCTTTCTAATTTGAAAACCTGCCCAAGGCAGGTCATTCATTTAATCATCTATATGTTTACTTAATTGTATAGGACATGCACCCTAGGTTGACACACCACAATTAGAAAGTATTCAACTATGTTCATTAAAAAAGACTGCCATGTAAAGGAGTTCAGAGTATATGCTTTTGAATAATATTCAGCTAGGAGATTGAGTTTCTGAATTAAGCTTAGAAAACTTTTAGTATTGTGTTGACTTTTATAAGTCAGGCTGATATATTTATTAAGTTGCTGATTTGAGCGCAACGAAGTAAATGAAAAAGCAAAACTTTTTGTTGACATGACATCAAGGATTTGCTAAAATATAAGAGTTGCTGTTGAAACAGTGACCAACACATGAACCTTGAAAACTGAACAGCAAAACGTCAACTAACAAGCGGAACGCGCTTCGGTGCCGGAAGCATAAACGTTTTCTTCCGCCGACACCTGTCGGTATCGAAAACAAACTTGAACTTAATTGTTCATTATAAACGTCAAATTTTTGACGCCAGCAACAAAGTCGAGCTAATCGACTCACCATTATGGAGAGTTTGATCCTGGCTCAGGACGAACGCTGGCGGCGTGCCTAATACATGCAAGTCGAGCGGAATGATGAAGAAGCTTGCTTCT
>NZ_JBFUKT010000210.1:0-5058 GCF_056400705.1 Paenisporosarcina sp. P5_A11 | reverse complement strand
ATGAACCTTCAAAACTGAACGCAAAACGTCAACTTATAGACCCAAGGTCTATATTCCGTAATTATCCTTAGAAAGGAGGTGATCCAGCCGCACCTTCCGATACGGCTACCTTGTTACGACTTCACCCCAATCATCTGTCCCACCTTCGGCGGCTGGCTCCTGTAAAGGTTACCTCACCGACTTCGGGTGTTACAAACTCTCGTGGTGTGACGGGCGGTGTGTACAAGGCCCGGGAACGTATTCACCGTGGCATGCTGATCCACGATTACTAGCGATTCCGGCTTCATGTAGGCGAGTTGCAGCCTACAATCCGAACTGAGAACGATTTTATGGGATTGGCTCCCCCTCGCGGGTTTGCAGCCCTTTGTATCGTCCATTGTAGCACGTGTGTAGCCCAGGTCATAAGGGGCATGATGATTTGACGTCATCCCCACCTTCCTCCGGTTTGTCACCGGCAGTCACCTTAGAGTGCCCAACTGAATGCTGGCAACTAAGATCAAGGGTTGCGCTCGTTGCGGGACTTAACCCAACATCTCACGACACGAGCTGACGACAACCATGCACCACCTGTCACCACTGTCCCCGAAGGGAAAAGCCTATCTCTAAGCCGGTCAGTGGGATGTCAAGACCTGGTAAGGTTCTTCGCGTTGCTTCGAATTAAACCACATGCTCCACCGCTTGTGCGGGCCCCCGTCAATTCCTTTGAGTTTCAACCTTGCGGTCGTACTCCCCAGGCGGAGTGCTTAATGCGTTAGCTGCAGCACTAAGGGGCGGAAACCCCCTAACACTTAGCACTCATCGTTTACGGCGTGGACTACCAGGGTATCTAATCCTGTTTGCTCCCCACGCTTTCGCGCCTCAGCGTCAGTTACAGACCAGAAAGCCGCCTTCGCCACTGGTGTTCCTCCACATCTCTACGCATTTCACCGCTACACGTGGAATTCCGCTTTCCTCTTCTGTACTCAAGTTCTCCAGTTTCCAATGACCCTCCACGGTTGAGCCGTGGGCTTTCACATCAGACTTAAAGAACCGCCTGCGCGCGCTTTACGCCCAATAATTCCGGACAACGCTTGCCACCTACGTATTACCGCGGCTGCTGGCACGTAGTTAGCCGTGGCTTTCTAATAAGGTACCGTCAAGGTACGAGCAGTTACTCTCGTACGTGTTCTTCCCTTACAACAGAGTTTTACGATCCGAAAACCTTCTTCACTCACGCGGCGTTGCTCCATCAGACTTTCGTCCATTGTGGAAGATTCCCTACTGCTGCCTCCCGTAGGAGTCTGGGCCGTGTCTCAGTCCCAGTGTGGCCGATCACCCTCTCAGGTCGGCTACGTATCGTCGCCTTGGTAGGCCATTACCCTACCAACTAGCTAATACGCCGCGGGCCCATCTCGTAGTGACAGCCGAAGCCGCCTTTCAACATCTTGCCATGAAGCAAAATGGATTATTCGGTATTAGCCCCGGTTTCCCGGAGTTATCCCAATCTACAAGGTAGGTTGCCCACGTGTTACTCACCCGTCCGCCGCTAAAATCAGAAGAAGCAAGCTTCTTCATCATTCCGCTCGACTTGCATGTATTAGGCACGCCGCCAGCGTTCGTCCTGAGCCAGGATCAAACTCTCCATAATGGTGAGTCGATTAGCTCGACTTTGTTGCTGGCGTCAAAAATTTGACGTTTATAATGAACAATTAAGTTCAAGTTTGTTTTCGATACCGACAGGTGTCGGCGGAAGAAAACGTTTATGCTTCCGACACCGAAGTGCGTTCCGCTTGTTAGTTGACGTTTTGCTGTTCAGTTTTCAAGGTTCATGTGTTGGTCACTGTTTCAACAGCAACTCTTATATCTTAGCAAATTCTTGATGTCATGTCAACAAAAAGTTTTGCTTTTTTATTTACTTCGTTGCGCTCAAATCAGCAACTTAATAAATATATCAGCCTAGMTTATAAAAGTCAACACAATACTAAAAGTTTTTCTAATCTCAATTTGCTTCCTAATTGCTTTCTTCTGATATCCTTTTGAGACAAGCACTCGGTACTCTTAAAGGAAATATAAATGAGAGAGATTCCGAGACTCTCTCCTCAACCATTCATCGTATTTGTATTTTATTTAATTGAACTCCACTGTCCTTTTAGTTCAATACGACAAAAGCCTTTTAACCCTACTTGAGCTTTTCTTAGTTCCATAAGAACTTATCTTTTTGTAAACATAAGCCATTTCATGCTGTCTTTTTTCAAAGGACCTTTTTCCAAAGAACTATAGACATTTTGAATAATAAAACCTTTTTGTTCTATTAACATCGAAAAGAGATACTATCCTTTACAGAAATCACTTCTGCTGGTTGAAAACCTCTTACGCATTAACAACTTCTACAATATACCTCCTTATTCTATTAACCTGCCGTTTTGTTGAAGCAGAAACTAGACGACTATTCCGTAGATTCTCGTTATTACTCAAATGCATTGTATGACTTATAAACCTTAGGTCGACATAACATTCCGATAAGGAAGTATTCAACTTTATTCAATAAGAAAAGAAGAAGAAGCTACTACGAATGGTAGCAGCTTCTTCACTTCAAGTACTCGTTAGTCAATTGTTGTATTATCTAGTAAACTACTTCACAAAGCCTACTTCACTTGGTGGCCAAAAAATAAGACCAGTGTCGCCTATTATTTCTTCTATTGAAATCAATCCAATTATTCGACTGTCTTTGCTATTTCTCCTATTATCCCCCATAACAAACACGTATCCTTCGGGAATGATTGTCTTTCCAGTACGTTCTTCAAGTGTAAAGTCTTCTGTTAAAGTACCATCACCTTCGTTTAGCTCTTCTTTACGGGACTCTAAATATGGTTCATCCTGTGGTTCTCCATTTATATATAACTGATCATTTTTATAGGCAACATGATCGCCTGGCAATCCAATTACTCTTTTAATGTAATCCTTCTTTTCAGGTGCGTGAAAGACCACGATATCATAGCGGTTTGGTTCTCCTACTTCATAGCCTATTTTGTTGACTATCATTCGGTCTCCATCGTCAAGTGTTGGCTTCATTGATTCTCCATCTACAACAATGGGGGTAAATAAGAAATAACGAATTAGCAAAACAAGTCCAAATGCAATGAACAGTGCTTTTGCCCATTCCCAAATTTCACTCATTTCTTTTTTTGTTTGTTCCATGTTTTGGCCTCCTAGCTTCTTTCAAAATATACTATTCTTTAATATAGTTGATAATTCCTTCTTCGTAGATCCCGTTAGTGAAATAATGGTGCCAAGATTAGCATCAGGATTGAACAAGAAATCAGATAAATACTAACCTTTTTCGAGATCTTCCATTTTCCTTCTCCTTTATAAAACCCGGAAAACTGAAGCCTATTTCTATATAATACGAAAATTAATATAAGAATGGACAAGCCTACTAACCAGCCCCCATTGGTATTACCAACATTTATTCCTAAACTTGCGTAGATTAATTTCATTAAAGCTCCCATTAAACTGCCAAGAATTAAAAAAACGGCTGTGATTCGTATTAATTCCAACAATACTCGAAACATAATTCATCCCCTATCAAACATATTGCTAAGCACTCTTTAGTTGAATAAGGACTGTACTTTTAAAGCTACTTCTTTGGGTTTCACATCAATAGATGATAGTTCTTCTATACCCACCCACATTGGCAAATATGTACCTCCCCCTCTATTTCCATCCGTATACTCTTCACCTTGTCCAGTTCCGAAAGTTCCTGAAATTATTTCAGCCAGGAAAAAGTATTGTGTACCGTTGAACCCGACTTTTGCAATACACTCTTTAACTTTAACTTTAACACCTAACTCTTCTAAAGCTTCTCTTTTTGTGCCTGTTTCAGGTGTTTCACCTTCTTCAATTCCACCACCCGGAAAAATGTAATATACAGAACCTTCCCTAATTCTTTTAATAAGTCCAACCTTTTTATTTTCTATAAGCACTATTGAACCTCTATCTCTCACCATAATTCCCCCTTATTGAGTACCGCGGCTTCTTCATCCTATCCCTTGTTCCAGAAGAATAAAGAACCGTCTAAATAGCTTGTGGTTCTCCAAGTAAAGGTTCAATTAGTTTAGCAAGTACCTACCTTTATTCTTGGATCTTCCCATATACCTTCTTTACCTGCTTAATCTGAGCGAGGTGTCCTCGTACATGCTGAACGCGGTATTCTAATAATTCTTTGAATGTGAACCGTCCCGCGTCGGCATAATTCCCCACCCTCTCGACTTGTTCGGATGTCAGTTGGGCCAGAATAGGTAACATACTGGAACGAAGTAATTGGAACAAGAGCAGATATTGTTCCCGATCCAACTGTTCATACCCTAAGGCATCCGCCCAAGCATCCTGGTCAATCGACATCAGAAGTGGTTCCTCCTCTGACAATACTTTTTTCAATCTCTGTGTTGACACCATTTCAGAATCCGCCATATGGATTAGTATCTGATGGATGCTCCATTTGTCTGATGCAGGTTTGAAACGAAGCTCATCTTCCGACAAACCTTCAATGGCTTCCCGCAACATCTTGTATCCGCTGCCGTACTCTTCAATTAACGACTCCATATTTGAGTCCTCCATTTTCAAAGATAATTCTTTAACACAAACTATATATATTCTTGTTTTTTGTAAAAAACCCTTTTATCTTCTTCTCCTTCAAGCATTCGAATTTAGAGTAGATCACTCGCAACTTAACTAAAAAAATAAACAAAAATATACCAGTACTTTTAGGTACCGGTTTCTTTATTGCCTAGCGCCAGAGACTCCACCCTTTGTTTCCTCGAACTCTTTGTTCCTCCTCTTTCTCGCACACCTTCGACTCAATAGAAAATGAACACAAAAAAACCAGTACCTTTCGGTACCGGTTTCCTAGTTGCCTAGCGACGTCCTACTCTTGCAGGGGGAGACCCCCAACTACCATCGGCGCACGAGCTTAACTTCCGTATTCGGGCTGCGAAAGACGATGAACGGCAGATTTCTTCGTCACCTGCGGGCTTCTCGTTTCTCGCGTATGGAATACGCTCCGAGACTCGCCCCCTTGGT
>NZ_JBFUKT010000209.1:0-5060 GCF_056400705.1 Paenisporosarcina sp. P5_A11 | reverse complement strand
AATAAATGAAGTGGAAAGAATGATATAGTAAAAAGAAATCCTTAAGAAAGGATGTGATTGATTTGTCTACACCTAAAATTTTAAAATGGGTGAGTGGTGGTCTTGAAGCAATCCTAGGGATCCCCATATTAGGTGGAATAATTGTCGTTAGTTTTTTATGGATACCTCTAGGTGTTATGCTTGCTTTGCACATTGTAACTTTAGTCTTGACTAAAAAGAGCGGTGGTTCTTCGACTGGTAGTATATTAGGAATAGTCACTTCTTGTATCGCATGGATTCCGTTTGTAGGAATGGTCATGCATATTCTTACTGCAATTTTTCTTATGCTTGATGCCGCAAAACCCGAAGATGAATTTATGAATAATAATATTGATGTCGCTTAACAGGGAAATGAAAAAGGATGAATCTCATTTGAGATTCATCCTTTTTGTTTTCATTAAAACTAATGTCATGAATACTTACCTCTAACTTTATAATGACCGAATTAATATATCTTTAACACTTACTCGATCCAGTTCTTTATAAACTCCGACACCTGGTTTAATAAAGGTTTTATCGATAATCAACTCGATATCTTTGTCGTCGATGTCATAGTCGCTTAAACGATTTGGAGCATTAAGAGAGTCCCAGAATGCACGAAGTGCTTTCGCTCCATCTCTCGCAACTTCCAGGTCACTTTTTCCTTCATCTGAAATGCCGAAGACGTTCATGGCTAGCATTTTCGCACGTGATGGGTCTTCTTCTAGCACATGCTCTAACCAATGGGGGAACAAAATGGCTAGACCTCCACCGTGAGGAATGTCATACACAGCTGAAATGGCATGCTCGATTCGATGAGTAGCCCAGTCACCACCATCTGTTCCATTCGATAATGTTTCATTAAATGCTGTTGTACTGATGTACATCATCGTTTCGCGATGATCGTATGATGTTAAATCGTCCAGTAATTTTGGACCTGTTTCAATCGCTGTTCGAAGTAATGATTCAATAAATCCATCAATCATTGGTGTGTTTTTTGTGCGATGAAAATAGTGTTCAAGAGCGTGAGACATGCTATCGACAATTCCATAAACAGTTTGCTTACGAGACACCGAAAATGTATAAGTAGGATCTAAGATTGAAAAACGTGGGAATACATGAGGTGATCCCCAACCTAATTTATCTTTTGTTTCCCAGTTTGAAATAACTGATATGGGATTCATTTCAGAACCAGTTGCAGCTAGAGTAAGCACGGTCCCGATAGGTAGGGCAGATTCAATGGGAGCTTTTCGCGTAATTAAATCCCACACATCGCCGTCATATTTTGCGCCGATAGCAATTGCTTTTGTGCAATCAATTACACTTCCGCCCCCAACAGCTAAAAGAATGTCGATGTCTTGTGATTTACACATCTCAACGCCTCTATGAACCGTTGTTAACCGTGGGTTTTGTTCAACACCAGGTAATTCAACTATTGTGGCTTCTGCTTTATTAAGTTCTTTCATGACATCTTCATAGACCCCATTTTGTTTAATACTTCCTCCGCCATAAACAACAAGTACTTTCTTCTTTTTAACTTCATTTGATAATTGACTAATTTGCCCTTTACCAAAATATAATTTCGTCGAGTTATGTTGTAAAAATATATTCATCTGTGCACCTCATTTTATCTAATCTTCTTTGCCGCAATCATGAATATCTAGCGGTTCAATGTATACTTTACCACTATATCCGTTTAATCGTTATCGATGATGATTAAACTGAGTATCAGTTTGTCTTTACATAAATGAAATCAATCCTAATCATAAATTACTAAAAATAGAATTTACTATTAAAACCGACAACAGAGTATCCTGTACTTTACTTTCTGCTCATTATTGACTACGTTTAATTAACTTACCCATTTAGAAAAAGAGGATGATATTGTGAAATTAAATTCAGTCAAAATCATTACGGTTTTATCATTAGTTGCTACTGTCATGTGGGTGGTTGGTTTATCCTTCACTATCAACGATCAATTTTTCAACAATCCTCCTCCACCCGTAGAAAAGTCAGCGACCATTTCTACAGACACAACTCAAACAAAGGATGTTTCTATCGTTGCTATTGGTGATTCATTAACTCGTGGAACTGGAGATTCGACGGGGAAAGGATACGTTCAGTACATGTTGAACGACTTGAAATCAAAAACGAAACAAAAAGTGGATTTATCTAATTTAGCCATCAGTGGTTACACTTCACAACAACTGATAAATCAGCTTAAACAAACAGAAATGCAAAGACAGATACGAGGATCTGACATTATTGTCATGACAATCGGTGCGAATGATTTATTTCAAGGAGGGACATCGCTAACTAATTTTAAGCAATCTAACATTGATGCTCTTGAAAAAACGTATTTAAGTAACCTCAAAGAAATTTATGGAACGATAAGAAAAATTAATCCTCAAACAACGGTTTACCATATTGGACTTTACAATCCGTTCATCGAATTGTCAGATGCAAAAACCACATCAAATGCAGTTCGTAAGTGGAATTTCGATACTGCTGATTTGGCTGCAACTTTTGAAAAATTCGTATTTGTTCCTACTTTTGACTTGTTTCAATTGAATGTTAACAATTATTTAGCTGGTGATAAATTTCATCCAAACAGTATGGGATATCAATTAGTTGGAGAGCGTGTAGCTTCTCTCATTACTTTTGAGAAGGAGAATGAGAAAAATGAATAACCTCGAATCTACATTAGTAGTTAAAGACCTTCAGAAAAAAATTGGAAACAAAGAAATCATCAAAAAGATTTCATTTGAACTAAAACAAGGTGAAGTTTTCGGTTTCCTTGGACCAAATGGAGCTGGGAAAACAACCACTATCCGCATGCTTGTTGGCTTGATTAAACCAACTTCTGGTGAAATATCTATTTGCGGTTTTAACTTAGCTGATGACTTTTCAAATGCCATAAAACAAATTGGCTGTATTGTAGAAAACCCTGAACTGTATCCATATTTATCTGGCTGGGAGAATTTACAGCAGTTTGCTCGTATGGTTCCCGAAATTAATGAAAATCGCATAAATGAAGTCGTCACACAAGTGGGACTTCAAAACCGGATTCATGATCTAGTTAAAACCTATTCTTTAGGAATGCGTCAACGTCTAGGAATTGCTCAGGCATTACTTGGAAAACCAAAAGTTCTCATTCTAGATGAACCAACGAACGGACTTGATCCAGTGGGTATAAGAGAAATGCGTGAATTTATTCGGACTTTAGCGGAGCAAGATCAAATAAGTATTCTTATTTCCTCCCATTTACTAAGTGAAATCCAATTGATGTGTGATCGAGTAGCCATTATTTCAAAAGGCGAAATTATTAAAGTTGATTCAGTGGGTCTCTTACTAGCCGAACAGGAGCGAGTATCTTGGAAGCTTCAACCTTTGGCTGAGGGGAGAAGAATTTTATCAGAAGAAACAACAATAATATTTGAAAAAGATGGAATAATAATTACCCATTACGATGAAGGAAAGCTCTCTTTGATAAATGAAAGATTGGTTCGCGAAGGCGTCAAGGTTAGCGGAATCCAAACGAAACTTCCAACACTCGAAGATTTATTTATTGAGTTAACAGGAGGTGAGACAATTGATTAATTTAGTGCACAATGAGCTGATCAAGCTTGTCCGAAAAAAACGGCTTTACATCATTTTAGCGATAGTAGCCGTCCTAGTTGCACTGTTTACTTACGCCCAAATGAAAGAAGTGAAATCCTTACAAGAACGTTTAGGTACGACAGACTGGAGATCACAATTACAACAGGATATTGTAAATACACAAAACCGTCTTAATTCGAGTACCATTCCAGACGATTTACGTAAATATTTTTTGATTAGAATTAGCGAACAAGAATATTACTTAGAACATGATGTGGATCCTTCAGCACCTGGAGCCCCAACGTTTATGCGAATGTTTGTGGAAAATTCAATTGATTTATTAATGCCACTAATGGTTGTTGTGGTCGTAGGAGATCTGGTGTCATCTGAATTAAGTGGTGGCACAATTAAAATGCTCCTAACAAGGCCTGTTAAGAGGTGGCGTATTTTAATGAGTAAGTTTCTCACAATGATCCTTTCCGTTTCTTTTATCGTATTATCGCTGGGTTTATTGTCTTATCTCATCTCAGGTGCTGTTTTTGGCTATTCCGGGTGGACGATGCCTATCCTGACTGGATTTTCAACAAATGGCAACGTTCTCGTCACAACTAATGTTCACTTAATTTATCAATGGCAATACCTTTTGATGGAATTAGGTCTTGCTTGGTTCGTTGGAATTATTGTCGGGTCCATAACGTTAATGCTATCTKTTTTAATACGTAGCACGGCTGCTGTAACTGGCGTTATGTTAGCGACTCTTATCTCGGGTCCCATTTTAGCCAACATGGTGTCATCTTGGGAGTCCGCAAAGTATTTATTTATGGTCAATCTTCGAATTACGGATTATATCAGTGGAGGGGCTCCCCCAATTCAAGGGATGACCTTGGGCTTTTCAATGATTATTCTAACGATATGGGGAATCGCTGCACTCCTTGTCGCTTTTATTACATTTACCCGAAGAGATGTATATTAACTAGTATATTTAAGGACTTACCTTTGTTTGTGAAGGTAAGTCCTTTTGTTGTAGAGAGTTATTGCATCTTCGTGCTTCTCAGTGATGAATTATTTACAAAAGCGAAGAAACTGTCAATTCTAAACTAAATTAAAAATGGGTTTCTATGTAAAACCAGTTAGACTATTACCAACAATTAGATAGATTAGAAGTAAACACTTTGCAAAAGAAATCTAATGTAAAAGAGGCGTTAAGTCAAAAACGATAGTTTTATGAATAAATAGGATATCTATTATGTTAAATAGATAGTGAGTATATGAAAACAGGAGATTCGATGAAAAACCAATTCTATAACAGGCCAAAGAAGAGGTGAGCTTTTGATGTTAAAAGATTTATATTTCAAGTATCGGAATGAATTATCAGAATTATTTGGTATTTTAATAGGGTTTATTTCATAAAGTTAACTAAGGGTAAATTGTCTATTAGAGGG
>NZ_JBFUKT010000208.1:0-5093 GCF_056400705.1 Paenisporosarcina sp. P5_A11 | reverse complement strand
GCATAGTCTTTTTATTTTTGACTCATTTAATGAAAAATTCATGGGTTGATCCTTCCTGAAGCTCATGGTTGATTGGAGAAATCAAGTTAATGTCTAGGTGTTTTCCCTATTATCTCGAACTGAGGTTTTCGTTACAAGCATCCTGCCACAGGATGTTGAATTCCACTGCTCACTTTCATGTTTTTAGTTCTTACGTCTCTGATTTTAGTACATACTTAGAAAATGGTTATAGGACGAAATCTATGTGTTAGAAGGGTATAATAAAATGGAAGAAGTAAACATTAAACAAGATGCCTTTTTATATAGAAAGTAAATAACAAAAAATATCATAAGTGAAAAAAAAAAATTCAAAAAGACATTAGAAGWAAAGGTGATAACATGACAGAGGAAAAAGCAATGTTAGAAACAGGATGGAACTTTGACAACAGTTACGCTCGTCTGCCGAATGCATTTTTCACTAGCTTCACTCCAGACGCTGTGCGCTCACCGGAGTTGATTATTTTTAATTCTCCATTGGCAAAGACTTTAGGGCTGAATGGCGATGCACTGAAAACCAAATACGGTATAGCGGAACTTGCTGGCAACAGAATTCCTAAAGGCGCAGCACCTCTTGCTCAAGCTTACGCAGGGCACCAATTCGGGAATTTCAACATGTTAGGGGATGGTCGGGCTCTACTTCTAGGAGAGCAGATTACTCCTCAAGGTGAGCGGTTTGATATTCAGTTCAAAGGTTCAGGTAGAACTCCTTACTCCCGCGGTGGCGATGGTAGAGCGGGACTCGGACCGATGCTACGCGAATACATTATCAGTGAAGCCATGCATGCGCTTGGTATTCCTACAACTCGGAGCCTAGCAGTGGTAACCACCGGTGAAACAGTACACCGTGAAACAGAATTACAAGGTGCAATTCTGACCCGTGTTGCTGCCAGTCACATCCGTGTCGGTACTTTTCAATACGCTGCAAACTTTGGCTCAATTGAGGAACTTAAAGAACTGGCTGACTACACAATACAACGCCATTATCCTGAAGTTGAAGCTGATGAGAATCGATATTTATCGTTCCTTCAAGAAGTAATCAAACGTCAAGCTTCGCTGATTGCTAAATGGCAATTGGTTGGCTTTATCCACGGGGTGATGAACACCGACAACATGACCATTAGCGGAGAAACCATTGATTATGGTCCTTGCGCATTTATGGATACCTATGATCCAGCAACTGTATTCAGTTCCATTGACCAGCAAGGCCGCTATGCCTATGGAAATCAGCCGTATATTGGTGGGTGGAATCTTGCACGATTTGCAGAAACTCTATTACCGCTAATACATGATGATCAGAATGAAGCGATCAAAATGGCCACAGAAGCGATTGGAGAATTTAATAACTTCTATCACGCGAATTGGTTTGCAGGAATGAGGGCAAAACTCGGAATTTTTAACGAAGAAGAACAAGATGAATCCATTATTGAAGACCTCTTGAATATGATGCAGATGTATAGCGCGGATTATACCAATACCTTCCGTGAACTCACGTTTGAAACTCGGGAAGATACGGATTTGTTTAACAGCGAAGAATTTACGCAGTGGAGTGAGAAATGGCAAGCGAGACTTAGCAGACAGCAGGAATCAAAAGTAGACTCTCTTCAGTTGATGCAGGATTCAAACCCTGCGGTTATTCCTCGTAATCATCGGGTGGAAGAAGCACTTGAAGCAGCAGTTGAACAGGGAGATTATAGTGTAATGGACAGATTGCTTGAAGTTCTTTCAAATCCTTTTGCGCATTCACAAGAACAGACGGATTTCTGCACGGTGCCTGCTGAATCATCAGGTTCATATCGTACCTTTTGTGGGACATGATATACAGATAATTATTAGTTTGACTGATAAGTTTTTTTGAGTCTAACATCTTTTAGTTGGAACACGAACTTTATTTTTTGATATTATAAACAATTATAAAGCTATTTGAAATTCATGTTAAACAAAAGTTCAAAAATAAAAGCGGTCGAAGATGAAATATCGACCGCTTAAAATAATATAAAAAGGATTGTTAATACTTTCGTTGGAAAATCTGAATTAATATATCTTGAAGAAATTTTAGAAGCCTCATAACTATCTTTCGTTTTCAGAAAATTTTCTTACTAACTTAAAATATTCTTTAATATCATATAATTAAATCTAAAATATTTTCAATCTTATTAATTTTTCGTAATATTTTCTTCTCAGCTTTTGTTAGGTTTTCCGGTAAGGTCCCAATACTATCGAAAGGTAATAATCCTAATAAAAAAGAACGATAACCGGCTAAGTAATTCTGAAGCCACTTTAATTCAATAGTTTGATCTTCCTCTAACTTAAAATGCTCTTTTAAAACCAAAATAAAATCCTCGATTGTTTTACTCTTAGTATTGTTATAGCAATAAATTAGAGCAGTTACAAATGCAGTTTTCTTTCTAGATAATCTTATTTCACTACTAATAACAAAACCATTTAAAGAAATTTCATTTAATGATTTAATGATTTTATTATTATTTAATAAAAAACCTTCAGATTTTAATATTTTAACGATTCCATTATGAAATATATTCTTATGTAAAAAAAAATTATCAGAGGAAAATAGCATATCATCAACATATCGAGAGTATACGATACCAAATTTATTACAATATCTTGCTATCCGTATATCTAATTGTCTAAAAATAATATTGGACAAAACTGGAGATGTTACGGCCCCTTGTGGAAGTCGTCCATTTAAAGTAACTGACTCTATAATAAAATCAATTAGTTTTTCATCGTCATTCACATTAATATCATCTATATAATATTGCAATACTTTCTTAAGTTTCTCTGTTTTGATACTTCCGAAAWAGTCTTTAATATCTAATCTTAGGAAACATTTCTTGTTTTTGTGAGGCTTTAAATATTCTAAATAAGATTTTTTTTTAATATAGCCAAAGGCATGATTAGAAAGTGGAATATAATCCAAAAAATTATTTTTTAATTGTTGCTGTAACCTGTATAGTAAATGATCATTTTTGATGCATTGTAAAGTACGTTGTGTATTATTTTTTTTGAAAATTTTTTTAGTATAATATGCATTGGGAATCGACTTTATAAATTGTCCATCATATTCTTTGATACTACCTCGAAGAATTTTGTTTTCAAACTTATTTAAATTTTCTATATGCATTCCAAAACTCTCCTATGTAACACAACTTATGGGTAAGTACATCTCAAAACATCGAATTTACACATGCGCAAAATTGCGGATAATATATAATAGCAGGCTTAAAACCATGGATTTTTCTCTCTTAACCCGCAAATGAAACGTTACAAAAGGGCTTTAATCTTTTGAAAAACGAGGGAATAAATTATTACTGTTTCTTCATGGCATCTATAGTCTTTTTAATTTCATTGACTACATATGAATTTACTACTTACCCATAACTTATGGAATATATTACACCATTTGCTCTAAGCATACAATTACTTTTCCTAACTCTGGGAATTCAGAGATAAATCTTTTTCGATTTAAGTAGATGTTACTGTTTCTTTGGAACATTCTATCTCTCTCAAAATACCAATCAATAAATAATGTTACCCACCCCCCTGTTTTACCATCGAAATTCAAATTCGATTTTTTTAAATCATTACGAATCTTTTTTATATCCTCAAACGTTGTGATAAAAGTCTTATAATTTGTTAAATTCTTTTTCGATTTTTGTTTCTCTCCACTTAACCAATCTGCTTTTCCGAAAAAAATTAATCTAAGAAAACTTGTTTTTTGAATGTCAGAAGTGAGAGTATCATAGATTTCTTTAAATTTTGTTTTATCCCAATTAGATTGAAAGATCCATTCATAAAAAATTTCATAATTTTTTACGTTAATAATACTTCCTTCAATTGTTGTTTCGAGGGGGAAAAAATTATACTTTCTAAAATAATTTTGAATGAGACTTATTAACACTGATCTATTAAAATCTTCTTTTAAGCATAAACCACTTAAATCAATGTTATATTCTGTTGAATCTATTTTATTTTGTATTATCTTTCTAGTATTAAAGGTACTGCTAAATTTTTTACCATAAGTGTATTTTTCTCTGTCAATTAATTTAGTGTTTTTTAATACATTTAAATAATCACTTCCTGTAATACTAAATTTCTTTTTTTCAGGGACATAATTAAGTATTTTATCCAAGTCTAACAATACTAAGTATTTAATTTTAGACTTTCGATCATAAGGATTTACCAATTGTAACTTATCATTTTTTCCATCAAAAGAATAAATATCTACATGAGATAATTTTGGAAAAAGAGATTGTATATTTTTATTTCTAAATAATTCTAATTCGGTTTCGCCTTCGACAAACAAACATACCTCCGAAAAAAATAAAGTTGCTTCGTTATCTGATAAGTTTTTGTATTTCTTTTGTCTAAAGCCATTAATTTTATTTATGTAAGTTCTATTTAATAATCTATTATTAGTGACGAGATAAATATTGTGATTTTCATTTTCCAGAATTATGTTTTTAGTAAAAGCGGGCGAATGTGTTGCAAAAATCCATTTTGTATTCTGGTAATTATTTTTTTCTTTAATACCCTTGATGAATTCTTCTATTTTTTTTATATGTAAATGTAACTCTGGTTCATCCAACATAATTAGAGGGGTTGCTAAATATTTATACTCGAAAAGTCTTAGGATTAAATTAATATATAAATTGATATAGGTATAACTATTCATCCCATAAGATCCACTCTGGAGTGTATGTGAATCATAATTAAATGATTTCCCTCCAAGTTGCAATTGAATTATCTGACTGATTTTTTCGAAAATATTTGTCTTGTTTATCTTTACTTCCGATTTATCAAATACATCTAATATTACATCTATAACTTCTTGATAATTATCATGAATATTATTATTTTCTTCAAATATCCCTTTTAAACTTTCAGTAATATTGACTTTTTGTCTAAATGGCGCAATTGAACCTATTACTCCCCAAATTGATTCCCAATTATATAAATCAATATTTCTTGATTCTAAATAAAATATAGGAAATCTAACTGCGATGAAAGATCTGAATTCATAGTCCTTAATATTC